>CAKUME010000327.1 GCA_934667575.1 uncultured Eubacteriales bacterium
ATGATGCGCAGCGCGCAGTCGTAGCCCAGCCCGGACAAAATCAACCGCGACA
This sequence comes from uncultured Eubacteriales bacterium, assembly GCA_934667575.1. Lineage (GTDB taxonomy): Bacteria > Bacillota > Clostridia > Oscillospirales > Acutalibacteraceae > RGIG4076. The sequence continues at coordinate 53 of CAKUME010000327.1, forward strand.
GAATGCCGCAAGCCATCGCCGCATCCACCGCCGCGCGCCCGCCGCTGCCCATTCCGTCGCTCAGCACCAGCACCGCATGCCCGCAGCCATCGTGAAAAAATTCGCTGTGGTCGCCGCACAGCTGTGCGCCGCTGCAAATGTGCTGCGCCAGCCCGCTCTGCACTTCAAAACAGGCGCGTTCGCAAAACGTCAGCCGCAATTGCCCGTCGGAATGGGTCATGCCGGGTTTGCCGAACCGCCGCCCGCAAATGCGCTCCAGCTCGCGCTGAATTTCGGGCAGCTTCAGCCGGAATCCACGCGGGCGCGCCGCGCAGATTTCCACCGCTGCACGGCCATGCGGGTCGCTGCTGCAAACAACCTCGGCGGGGGAAAGCCCGATGGAGGTCAAATAGTCGCGCACCTCGCGGCTGGCTTTTTCGTCACACACGTTTTGCCCTTGAAACGATTCGGCCAGCTCGTGCAGCATATCGCTCACTCCGCGAAACTGTGACGCGACCACCGATCGGATCTCGGTGATGCGCTGCTCGGCGGATTCATTGTTGACAAAGTCCTCGTAGTGACCGGTGATCGCTTCGGCCAGCCGATCCGGACGTTTGCATACCGCAGCCAGCGCAGGCGGCAGGTCGCTGCGCGCCACACGCCCCTGGCTGGTGAGAATGGGCGTCAGGTGATGCAGTGCATCGGTGTTTGCGGCAAAGTTTTCTTCCCAGCAAAGCATCCGCAGACCGCAGGAGCGGCAGGTGTCCTCCACCGCGCGGTCATAAAGTCCGCCCACATTTGCAGCGCTGTGCCGGAGCAGCTCCTGCGACACTTCCTCGACCGACTGCGACACATGGGCGATTGCGCGCGAGGCAAAATCCAGCCGGAGTACCACCGACCGGCGCACATACTCCGGCGAGGCGATATCATTCTCTGGAAAAATCCGGGACGCCGCATGTGTGAGCGCGCGCGACGGAATCAGCAAAAACAGCACCGCTGCCGCCGTTGCCTCGTAAATCGTGCTCACCGGCATCTCCGTAAAAAGCAGGGCCGTTACTCCGCTGGTCACGAGCAGCGCCGCCGACGCGGCAAATCGTCCGAGCGGCGCAAAGCAGCCGGTAATTAACCCGGTGAACCCATAGCAAAGCGGAAACATGCTGCCGCTGCCCGCCGAAAACGCCAGCATTGCACCTGAGGCGGTTCCGCTGACGCAGCCGCCGGTACGCGCGCCGAACATTGCGCAGAACAGAACGATCATCAGCGCGAGCACGCGCCCCACCGACACCGGCCCAACTTGCAGCGCCGCCAGCGCCGCAAGCAGCACGCCGCCGGTGATTGCACAGGATGCACGCACGCGAAAATCGCTCATCCCGCGCATGCCGCTGCGCACCGTTTGCTCGGCCTGCACAAAAAACAAGGCTCCGCAGCCGGCCAGCAGCGCTTGGCAAATCACCATCCACACCGGCGCGGCCGAAAAAAGCCCGGTGCCGATCAATGCCTCCGTTGCAAACACGGAGATCGCCGCACTCAGCGGCGCAAACAGGGGATGGGCATTCAGCTGTTTCCATTCGCTCAGCGCCCATCGGATCACTGCGGTGAGCACCACCGCGGCGGCCGACGCAAATAATCGCGTCACCGCGGCGGCCGTTACCGTGCCAATCAGTGCGCCGGCCGCCGCCGGAAGCAGCATTCCGGCGGGCACTGCCGCCACCCAAGCGCACGCAAACGGCGTATAAATGCCCAGCACCGATGCGCGCGCAAAAAGAATGCCGGCCCCCGCGTAGGCCATCCAGCGCGCGGCCTTGCGCAGAACCTGCGGCACGCCCCAACGTGCGACGATTACCGAACCCATCGTTTTTCCTTTCATAATTGAACCGTCCTTTTTGTTTCAAATCCACCGGCTGCAATTTCGCGCCGCGGTGTTTCTTCTCATTTATCATATCATTCTCAATTGGAATAAAATGTCACAAATTAGGCGTGCGGTCATACCAATCAAGGTTTTTGGATCAAAGCAAAGAAAAATCCGTTCACCGGTTGCAATTCACC
>CAKUME010000328.1 GCA_934667575.1 uncultured Eubacteriales bacterium
GTGATTGGTAATGGAAATCGCGGTAAGCTCCACGCGCTTTGCCAACGAAATTAACTCTTCCGACGAAAGCGAGCCATCGGATATCTTGCTGTGACAATGTAAATCTGCCTTCATGAAATTTGCCCCTTCTCGGGAACGTGCCTTGCTGACGCGGCCGGTATACGCAGAAAACCGCCGAAACCCCGTTGCGCTCGTTCAGAAGACGTTCCTTCTGTTTGTATAAAAATCTTATTTACATATATTATAAGACTTTTTTACATTCAACACAACGGTTTTCGACGGTTTTTCTTATTTTCTCAAAACTTTTACGCGAGGAATGCTTCCCCACATGCCATTATTAAGCGTCTTTGCGCTCTGCGGAGCGATCCACCGTAACAGTCAGCTTGCCGTCGATGCAATCCACCACCAGGCAATCCTCCGACGCCAAGCCGCCGCCGATAATCTGGCGGGCAATCAGCGTTTCCACGTTCTGCTGCAGGTAGCGGCGCAGCGGACGTGCACCATAAACCGGATCAAAGCCGTTGTCAATCACAAATGCTTTGGCGGCATCGGTCAGCTTCACCGAGAGCTGCTGTTCCGCAAGGCGTTTTTGCAGACTCTGGATCATCAGATCAACGATTTGGCCAATCTCGCTCTTCATCAGCGGCTTATAGAACACGATTTCGTCCAACCGGTTGAGAAATTCCGGACGGAACTGCTGCTTGAGCATGGCCTGCACCTCGGCGCGTGCCTGCTCCGAAATCTGACCGTTGCTGTCAATGCCTTCCAGAATGCAGGACGAACCCAAGTTGGAGGTGAGAATGATAATGGTGTTTTTAAAATCCACTACACGGCCCTGCGAATCGGTCAAGCGTCCGTCGTCCAGCACCTGAAGCAGGATATTGAACACATCCGGATGCGCTTTTTCAACCTCATCGAACAGCACCACCGAGTAGGGCTTGCGGCGCACGGCCTCCGTGAGCTGACCGCCCTCGTCGTAGCCGACGTATCCCGGAGGCGCCCCAATCAGACGCGACACGGAGTATTTCTCCATATATTCGGTCATATCGATGCGGATGATGTTGCGCTCATCGTCAAACAGCGCTTCGGCCAACGCTTTGGCCAGCTCCGTTTTGCCCACGCCGGTCGGGCCGAGGAACAGGAACGAGCCGATTGGCCGGTTCGGGTCCTGAATGCCCGCACGCGAGCGAAGAATGGCTTCGGTAACGCGCTCCACCGCTTCGTCCTGACCAATCACGCGCTTATGCAGCTCTTTGTCCAGGTGCAGCAGCTTCTCGCGGTCGCCTTCCATCAACTTAGTCACGGGAATGCCGGTCCAGCGCGCCACAATGCGGGCAATTTCCTCGTCGGTTACCTTGTCGCGCAGCAGCGAGCCCTCTTTGCCGGCAGCCTTGGCGGCCTTTTCTTCCTCCTCGGCCAATTCCTTTTGCAGCGCAGGCATCCGGCCGTATTTGAGCTCGGCGGCCTTGTTCAGGTCGTAGCTCCGCTCGGCTTTTTCAATTTCGGCATTCAGCGCATCGCGCTCCTCACGCAGACTGCGCACCTTTTGAATCACCGCTTTTTCGTTTTCCCACTTGGCCTTCATTGAAGCAAACTGGGCACGCATCTCGGCCAGTTCTTTTTGAATTGCCTTGAGATGTTCTTCGGAAAGCGCGTCCTTTTCCTTTTTAAGCGCGGCTTCCTCGATCTCGTGCTGCATGATCTTGCGCGAAATTTCATCCAGCTCGGTCGGCATGGAATCGATTTCGGTGCGGATCATTGCGCACGCTTCATCCACCAAGTCAATCGCCTTATCCGGCAGGAACCGATCCGTGATATAGCGGTTCGACAGCGTAGCTGCCGCAATCAGCGCCGAGTCCTGAATTTTGACGCCGTGGAACACTTCGTATTTTTCTTTCAAGCCACGCAGAATGGAAATGGTGTCCTCCACCGACGGCTCGCCCACCATTACCGGTTGGAACCGGCGCTCCAGTGCGGCGTCCTTTTCGATATACTGACGATATTCATCCAGCGTGGTCGCGCCGATGCAGTGCAGCTCGCCGCGCGCCAGCATCGGCTTGAGCAGGTTGCCTG
>CAKUME010000329.1 GCA_934667575.1 uncultured Eubacteriales bacterium
GAAGAACTCGATGGCTTTGCTGTCGGCGGTCAGGGTAACAATGGCTTTCTTCCAGGACTTGGTGTAGCCCTCAAAGCGACCCTGGCGGCGCAGGCGGCCGCGCATGTGCACGGTGTTCACCTTGGCCACTTTCACGCCGTCAAACGCAGCGGCAACCGCTTTGGCAATGTCCACCTTGGTTGCGTTCATCGCAACTTCAAAGGTGTACTTTTTGTTGTGCGCGCCGGCCATCGACTTTTCGGTGATGATCGGGCGGATAATGATCTCGTGTGCGTTCATTATGCGTACACCTCCTCGATCTGGGCCACAGCGTCTTTCACCACAATGAACTTGTCGGCGTTGAGCACGTCGTACACGTTCAGGTTATTCACCTGTGCGGTCTTCACGCCCGGAATGTTGGCCGCAGACTTGATGACCTTGGCGTCGTTGGTGGCGAGCACGATCAGCGCTTTGCGATCGGCGCCAACGGCCTTGAGCATGTTCACCACCGTTTTGGTGGAGAAGGTGTCCACGGTGAGCGCGTCGAGCACGATCATCTCGTTCTCTTTCGCCTTCGCCGAGAAAGCGGACTTGAGCGCCAGGCGGCGCACCTTCTTGTTGAGCGTGTAGCGATATTCACGGGGCTTCGGAGCAAACACGATGCCGCCGTGCCGCCACTGGGGCGCGCGGGTCGAGCCCTGGCGCGCATGGCCGGTGCCCTTTTGGCGCCACGGCTTTTTGCCGCCGCCGGAAACCTCGGCGCGGGTGAGCGCCGACTGCGTGCCCTGGCGCTGGTTGGCCAGGTAATTCACCACCACGTCGTGCAGAACGGCGGTGTTGGGTTCAATGCCGAATACGGCGTCGCTCAGTTCGATCTCGCCGACCTTCTGGCCCGCCATATTGACTACTTGCATGTTAGGCATTTCGCTTCCTCCTTCCCTTACGCTTTCACGCTGTCGCAGATAACGACCAAGCCCTTGTTCGGGCCCGGGATCGCGCCGCGGATCGCAATGAGGTTGTGCTCGGCGTCAATTTTGGCCACCGTCAGGTTCTGAACGGTAACGCGCTCTGCGCCGAGATGACCGGCCATTTTATGGCCCTTGAACACGCGGGACGGATCCGAGTTGGAACCGATGGAACCGCCGTGACGGGCAACCGGGCCGGTGCCGTGGGTTTCCTTGAGGCGCTGGAAGTTCCAGCGCTTGATGACGCCGGCGTAGCCTTTACCTTTGCTGGTGCCGCTCACATCGACCTTGTCGCCGACGGCGAACACGTCCGCCTTGATCACGTCGCCCACGTTCATGTTGGAAATGTCCGCGAAGCGGAATTCCCGCAGCGCCTTTTTGGGCGCCACATCGTTTTTCGCAAAGTGGCCGAGCAGCGACATCGTCACGTTCACGGGCTTATCCTTGAACTTGTCCGCGCGCTTGCGCTCGCCTTTGCCGGTTCCGCTCTGGGTCTTCAGCTTAATGTCGCCAAAGCCGAGCTGCACCGCGTTGTAGCCGTCGTTTTCCACCGTTTTTTTCTGCGCGATCACGCAGGGGCCGGCTTCCACAACGGTAACGGGCACGACCTTGCCCTTTTCATCGAAGATCTGCGTCATGCCGATCTTCCGGCCGATGATTCCTTTTTGCATTGCAATTGTCCTCCTTGCAGGTTATTGGTTGGTTTCATCCAACATGACCCCAGCCGCAGGTTGGTTGAGCGTGAAATCGGGCTGAAATTACAGCTTGATCTCAATATCAACGCCAGCGGGGAGCTCGAGCCCCATCATGGCCTCAACGGTCTTCTGGGACGGTCTCAGAATGTCGATCAGGCGCTTGTGCGTTCTCATCTCGAACTGCTCGCGGCTGTCCTTATACTTATGGACGGCGCGCAGAATCGTGATGATCTGCTTTTCGGTCGGGAGCGGCACCGGTCCAGAGACCTCGGCACCCGTCCGTTTCGCGGTGGCCACGATCTTTTCCGCCGATTGATCGACCAGCTGATGATCGTACCCCTTGATTCTGATTCTGATTTTTTCCTTGACTGCCACTTGAATCGCCTCCTTAAAAAGTTTGGCGGGCGGCGCGCTAAAAACCTCACACC
>CAKUME010000330.1 GCA_934667575.1 uncultured Eubacteriales bacterium
CCTGTTCCACCTTATTGTCGCCAAACCGGTAATATGTGACATTTTGCAGTGCGTCGGGCAGATATTGCTGCTTGACCCAGTGATGCGGAAAATCGTGCGCATATTGATAAAACTGCCCGGGATGGTCGTTATCGGCGCCGTCAAAATGCTTGTTTTGGAGCGTGCGGGGAATGGGGCCGGAGCGCCCGGCCTGAATGTCGGCCGTGGCTTGGTTGATGCCCAGATAGGCGGAGTTCGACTTGGGCGCGGTGGCCACCAGCACCACCGCGTCGGCCAGCGGAATACGCGCCTCGGGCAGGCCGACCTGCAGCGCCGCGTCCACCGCCGCTTTCACAATGGGAATGATCATGGGGTAGGCGAGCCCCACATCCTCGCACGCGCACACCATCAGCCGGCGGCACGCGGAGGGCAGGTCGTCGGCCTCCAGCAGACGCGCCAAATAGTGCAGCGCCGCGTCGGGGTCGGAGCCGCGCATGGATTTTTGGAACGCCGACACAATGTCGTAGTGCTCGTCGCCGCCTTTGTCGTAGCGGGCGGCGCTTTTTTGAGCGAGCTGCGCCACCGTGCCGCGCGTGATGCGCCGGGTGCCGTCCGATTCCACCTCGGCCGCAAGCACGCTGAGCTCCACGGCGTTGATCGCGCGCCGTACATCGCCGCCGCAGCCCTGCGCGATCGCAAGCGGCACGCCGTCGTCCACCGCGATGGCGGCCGCGCTTTCGGACCGAAGCACCTCAAACGCGCGGTTCACGGCGGGCACGATTTCGGCGGCGGGCACGGTTTTGAACTCGAACACCGTGCTGCGGCTCAAAATGGCGTTATACACATAAAAATAGGGGTTTTCGGTGGTAGAGGCGATCAGCGTAATACTGCCGTTTTCAATAAATTCCAAAAGTGTTTGCTGTTGTTTTTTGTTAAAATATTGAATTTCGTCGAGATAAAGCAGAATGCCCCCCTGCGTGCCCAGCGTGCCCACCTGATCGATGATCGCCTTGATGTCGGCGGTGGAGGCGGTGGTGGCGTTGAGCTTATAGAGCCGCATGCCCGCCTGGTTGGCGATGATGGAGGCCAGCGTGGTTTTGCCCACGCCGGACGGGCCATAGAAGATCAAATTGGGTACCACGCCCGACTCAATAATGCGCCGCAGTGCGCGGCCGGGGGCAAGCAGATGCCGCTGCCCCACAATTTCATCGAGCGTGCGCGGACGCAGCCGGTCCGCCAGCGGGGTTGCCATAGCAGATTCCTCCCAAAAAATGCAGTAAATGAACAAATTGTCCCCGCGCGAAAACCGCGAGGGGACAATGAATGGTGCGCATCAAACGCCGCGAAGCAAGGCCGATGCGGCGGGGCAGCCGGTCAAACGCCCAGCAGCTCCTTGACCGCCGTCATCAGCTTTTCGCCCACCTGCTCCGACTCGGCGCGGGTGGCGCCCACCGAAGCGATATACACCTTGATCTTCGGCTCGGTGCCGGAGGGGCGAATGACCACGTTGGCGCCGTTTTGCAGCGCAAACGCCAGCACATTGGACTTGGGCAGGTGAATTTCGTGCACGGCGCCGGTGGCAAGGTCGTGCGCGCACGACTCCAGGTAGTCGCTGAACTGCACCGCGGGAATGCCCGCAAGCGACGCCGGACGCGCCGTGCGGATGCCGTTCATCAGCGCTTTCATTTTTTCCATGCCCGCCAGCCCGTCGAACTCAAAGCTGGCCACGGTGTTCACATAGTAGCCGTAGGTTTCGTAGATCTCGTTGATCACGTCGATCAGCGTTTTGCCCTGCGACTTGTAATACGACGTCATGTCGCAGATGGCCATGGCGGCATACACCGCGTCTTTGTCGCGCACATAGCTGCCCGCCAGATAGCCGTAGCTCTCTTCAAAACCGAGCACATAGCGGTCGGCCTCGCCCTTGGCCTCCAGGCGGCCGATCTGCTCGCCGATGTATTTGAACCCGGTGAGCACCTGCACCACCTCGCAGCCGAACTGCTTGGCAATGGGCTCGATGAGCGGCGTGGTCACGATGGTTTTAATCGCGATGGGGTGCGCGGGCAGCGTGCCGAGCGCCTTGCGC
>CAKUME010000331.1 GCA_934667575.1 uncultured Eubacteriales bacterium
GGATATCACCCGTCGCTGGGGCAAAGAAGCCACCACGCCGCGCAGCAACACCGCAACCACCTGCAAGCTCGCGGGCGTGTCGGTGGCCATTGCCGGCGTGCTCTATGACATCGGCGCGGCGCTTCAGGTGCTGGCGGTGGCCGATGCCGAAATCAACAAGGTTCAGCTGCTCACCGTGCTGGCCGTCACGCTGGTGGCGGGCGTGGTGATCTATGCGCTGGGCGAGGTGGTTCAGCTGCTCACCGACCTGCGCAATCGCTGATCCCGTTCCGCGCATTCCGTCTCTTTTCAAACAAAAAACACGGCCCGCAGGCAGCTGCGGCGCCGTGTTTTTTTCGTCTCATTTTCAATATCCGTAGCTCAGCCCGCGGCTCAGCTGCACAATGTTGGTCAGAATGCCGTTGGGCGTAATGTCGATCACACCGTAGGTCGGGTCGCCGTGATTCGGATACCCCAGCGAGCCGGGGTTCATGATATACAGCCCGTCGCGATAGGTGTTGACCGGCTCGTGGGTGTGGCCAAACAGCAGAATGCGCGCGCCGTTTGCCCGTGCCGCCGCTTCGGCGGCCTCGGTGCCGTGCTTCACTCCGCGCGTGTGGCCGTGCAGCATCCAAATGCGCACGCCGTCCACATCCACCGTGCGCTCCTCCGGCTCACTGCACACCCAGTCGCAGTTGCCGCGCACCATATAGATGGACTGCTCCGGCATCTCCTCGGCCAGGCGGCTCACCTCATAATATCCGTCGCCCAAAAACAAGATCATATCTGCGTTCGGCTGGCTCGCAACCGCCTCCCGCACCGCTGCCAAATGGCCATGGGAATCTGAAAATACCATAATATGCATGAGATCGGTCCTTTCCGGCTTTTGCGCGCCCCGGCGCCGCCGATTTGCGCCGCGCCGCGTATATTTTTTGTGTGGTGTACATAAGTATAACCGAACAATATGAAGAAATCAACCATATAATAGAAAGAATTTTGAAACGGAGGGATTTTGATGCAGCAGAACAAACAGCCGAACCCCAAGCAGATCAACAGCCTGCTGCAAACCGCCGCCAGCCAGCTCGGAATGGCCCCCGATGCGCTGCGCGACGCGGTGCAGAGCGGCTCGGCCGATGCGATTTTGAACGGGATGCCGCCCGAGCAGGCTGCGCAGCTGCGCCAGGCGCTCAATCAGCCGGATCTGGCCGCAAAAATCATGGCCACCCCGCAGGCACAGGCCATTTTGAAAAAGCTGTTCGATTCCGGCAATCGTTGAGAAAGGACCGGCGCCCGCACAATGGATATGGCTGCAAAAATCAACGAACTGCTCCAAGACCCCGAAACCATGCAGCAGGTGCAGTCGCTGGCCGCCATGCTAGGCGGCACCAACGGCGGCGGTCCGCCCGCGCCCCCGGCCGCCGCACCCACGCCGCCGCCTGCACCCCCGGCTGCCACACCCGGCGCGCCGCCGGGCATATCCATGTCGCCCGAGATGATGGGCATGGCGATGAAGCTGGCCTCGGCGCTGGGCACCATGCAGCGCGAAACACCGGACACGCACTTTTTGCGCGCGCTGCGCCCGCTGCTGAGCGAGCCGCGCCAAAAAAAGCTGGACAGCGCCATTCGGCTGATCCAATTGATGACCGTGCTGCCTGCGCTGCGCCAAAGCGGCGTGCTGAACGGGCTGGGCGGCCTGCTCGGTTCTTAATATGCTGCACGGCGCGGAGATAGATAAATATTGGAAATCATCCGTGCAGCGGCTGCGGCACGTCCATGTGATGCGAAAGGAGGGAACGCGATGCCGGAGGATTCCGCCGAAATGCTGCGCATGCAGCAGGATGCCATCCGCCGCGTGCGGCTGATGCAGGCGCGCGCGCAGCGCTCCATGGCCGCGTCGCCGCCTGCGCCCCCGGAACCGCCGCCGGAGCCGGAGCCGCCGCGCCAACCGAATGACGCGCCCAAACCGGACGCGCCGCGCCGAATGCGGCTGCATCGCAAAAAAACGCCGCCCGAGTCGCCGCAGCTGCTCGAAAAGCTGCTGGGCGGCGACACCGAAC
>CAKUME010000332.1 GCA_934667575.1 uncultured Eubacteriales bacterium
GATCAGCTGGTCGATAAGGGCGGCAAAGATTTGGTCGGTATGTACGGTGGAGATGAACCGGCTTGGATCAGATCCACGACCCAGGCTGAAGATGTCAATTGGGATGCCCTGCTCGGTCTGGCTTCACCGGTGGATTCCACCCATACCATTGTGAAAACCAACGGTATTACCGGCAATATTCGCATGGCGATCTCCGCCAAAACGGAATATCCCGAAGCGCTTTGCCGGCTGTTCGATTATTTCTACACCGACGAAGGCCGTGTGGAAACCCGCTACGGCTACGAAGGCAAGAGCTTTGAGTGGGTGTCGGATGACATTGTGGGCGCCAAAGCGCCAATGTTCATTACCGATCCCAATGACCCCGGTCTCAAGTTTCGCTATATTGTTGACTACGGCTTCGATGTGAACTTTGTAACGAACAAGTTCGATGCATGCGCGCAGATCGATTACGATAAGCTCACGGATGATCAGTTCAACAAGCTCACAACAGATGCGTATGGTTGGGTCGCCCCGGTGTATAAAGCCTATAACCGAAAGGATAATGTGGTTGTGGACGCGTATCCGAATGTGTCCTACACCAAGGAAGAGGCAACGGAGCGCAGCACATTATTCAGCGATGTGGCCAACACCATCAAGTCCTACAAGGTGGCGTTTATCACCGGTGAATCGAATCTGGACACCGATTGGAACACCTTTGTTTCCGAGGTCGAAAGATCCGGTGCAAAGCGTCTGGTCGAAATCGAGCAGGCAGCCTATGACCGCTATGCGAAAAATCTGAAGTAAAATCAAAGCAAATATCCGGCCGCGGGCTCCGACGCGCTGCCGGGATCAGGGCGGATGACCGGCTTTTGCCGGGCATCTGCTTTGCCGTTTCCGAAAAATTACTCAATTTTCCGAAAGGAGCGGTTCTCGTGCGGCACCGCAACCCCACCGACAAGCAGATCCTCTATTTTCTCAAAACATATTTGTTGACGCTGATCCCGCTGCTGACGGTCAGCCTGTTGGTTACCTGTGTGATGACGAATCAGCAGGTGCGCAAGGCGCAGCGAGATGCCCAGGCTCAGCTTCGGCAGGTGTGCGTCCAATTCGATTTGCTCTATACCGATTATTCCGACCGTAGCCTCACCTTGGCCAACTCCCGTGAGCTTCTGTTTGACCAAATGGCAGGCAACCCCGTGGCTGCCTACCACGGCTTGGGCGCACTGCGCACCGCAAGTTCATTCGACGACCGCGCCGCCGATATCGTCCTCGATTACGACACCGGCAAGCTCTATTCCACTCGCGGGGTAATGTATACCAATGTTTATTTTTCCAGCATTGGGGCCACGGCCCGCGGCAATGCATCCGGTGTCGAATTGATGGAGTCCGATCAGTTCGGTGCGCGCGTGATCGAATGCAGCGGCGGCATCCACTATGTGCTGCTGCATTATCCGGTGCGAATTCAGGCCAGTGCGCGGGGTGTCCGGTCGGTGAACTACCTGTTTCCGGCGTCGGCCTTTGCCGAGCTGACCGGCCGCATCGACGCGGTGCCGGACGCGCGGCTGCGCCTGCTGTTTTCGGACGGCACCGCGCTGCACATCGCACGGCGCGCCGGTGTATCGGTGCTCGAGCCCGATCAGTCCCTTGCCGGCCTTTCCACACTGACCGAAACGACCGGTGCGCCGCTGAATGTGCAGGTGGAGCTGCACTACCGTGCGGCGGCGCTGCGCCAAAGTCTCAGCCGCATGCAGTGGGCGAGCTATGTGCTGCTGCTGGGCGCGTTGCTGATCTCGCTGCTGGTTGCGCTCTTTTTTGTTCGCCGCCGCTGCCGCCGGATTCAGGAGCTCACCGAGCGCATCAACACGGATTTTGTTCGCGAAACCGATGCGCCCAACGATTCGGAATATACGCTGCTTTGCTCCGCCATCAAGCAGTCGTTCGATCGCAAATCCAGTCAGCTTGCACGCTGCAAAGAGCAGATTCGCGCGCAGGCGTCGCAGATGGTATTCAGCGGCCTCATATCCGACCGCACCGTGCTCAAC
>CAKUME010000333.1 GCA_934667575.1 uncultured Eubacteriales bacterium
AAATAGCCTTTACCTTCTGCGCCGTCATTTTTTCGGGCTTAAGCTCCGCGTTGGCAAGTGCCGCCGCCTTTTTGAGAATACCGAACGCGTGCGTAATTTCGCGCGGCATGGTTTCGATATTCACGCCGATTTTAAAATTCTCATGGCTCCGCTGCGTCTGCGCGGCCCACAGGCGGTCCGCCGGCACTTTGACTTCGCCCATCGAATCGTGTTCAATGCGATATTCCATGGTTAAACTCCTATACCTTATATATGTGTGTGAAAACGATACGGCTCAGATCGTGAGGTTCTTCATCACATCTTTGAGCGTTTCGGCGCTGTGACGCAGCTTGGCAACTTCTTCATCGGTGAGCGACACATTCACCTTGCCGCGCACACCGTCGTAACCCACCATATTCAGCGTGCTCAGGCACACATCGTCCACGCCGTATTCGCCGTGCATCATGGTGGACACCGTCATGGTGGTGTCAATGCCGGTGAGCAGACATTTGCAGATGTGGCATACCGAAATCGACACCGCATAGAACGTCGCGCCTTTGCGCGCGATCACGCGGGCACCGGACTTGCGCACATAGTCTTCCACTTCGGCAAAATCCAGCTCCGGCGCGGCAATGCCCGGGGTGGTGATGAGCTTGTGGCACTCTTTGATCGGCACGTTGGAGATGTTGGCCACCGACCACGGAATGAACGAAGAATCGCCGTGCTCGCCGAATACATAGGCATGCACGTTGGTTTGGTTGATATTGTAATACTCCGACAGGCGGGCGCGCAGACGCGCAGTATCCAGAATGGTGCCCGAACCGAGAATGCGGTTCTCCGGCAGGCCGGAGAGCTTATTGAACGTGTAGGTCAGAATGTCCACCGGGTTGCTCACGATGATATAGGTCGCGTTGGGCGCATACTTCGTGATCTCGGGGATGATCTGCTTGGTGATGTTCACATTGGTCTGCGCCAGCTCCAAGCGGGACTGACCGGGCTTTCTGGCAATGCCGGAGGTGAGGATGACGATGTCGGAGTTGACCGCATCGCGATAGTCGCCCGCATAGATCGAGCAAGCACCGCAGAACGGCGTGCCCTGGCGGATGTCGAGCGCTTCGCCAAGTGCCTTTTCATTGTTGATGTCGATCATCACGATCTCAGACACCAGACCCATAACGGTGAGCGTGTAGGCGATGGTGGAACCGACGCTGCCAGTTCCGATAATAGATACTTTGTTCATAATACACCTTCCCAATCTAAATGTAATCGTTTTGCTTTATTATAGCATGATTCGACCGCGCTGTAAATTGCCGGTTTTACATATCGGTATTGCGCATATCGATATACCGTAATTGAAATAGGAATTCGGCATGAAAATCCATGCCGAATTTTATGCAAGTACGCCTGTTTTTAACATAATTCAATACGAATATCGGATAATTTAAATTATTTTCCATCGATTTTGCGAGGGCATATCCAACGGAAGAAAAAGATTGAAATTATTCTTCCGCATGATCTTGAGTTGGCGCAGAATCGGCTTCGGGGCGCGCCGACTGCATCAAACAGTGAATGAACGCTTCCTCGAGTTCGGAAAGCCTATGCCCTTTGCGATATACCAGCACATCGCGGTAGCGTTTGGGGTGCTCCCGGCATGCGCGCTGGGTAAGCCCATAGCGCGCCAGAAGCGGTTGCGGGATGGGCGACACCCACATATAGGTCTCGCGGTTTTGGGCGAGCAGCTCAAACTGCGCCCCGCGCTCAAACACGAAAATCTGCCGGTCCGAGAGCGGCGACTCTTCCTCCTTTTGCGCATCCAACACCGGCAGCGCGGGCACATAGGGATCGGCATGCGCGATCTCAATCCGGCCGCGCAGGTCGTCCGGCTCGATTTTTTCTTTTGCGGCCAGGGGACTGTCGGCACGCATGACCAGCACATAGCGAAATTCCTTAATCAGCGTGCCGGTGAGTTCCTTTTCCGCAAGCATGGTGCGGTAATACGATTCATAATTTTCCGGATACCGCACGATGCCCAACTCGTAGT
>CAKUME010000334.1 GCA_934667575.1 uncultured Eubacteriales bacterium
CGCGGTGCCCGGCAGAGCCGGCACGGCTGGAAGCGCTCAACGGCATTATGCTGCGGCACAGTGCGCAGCCCAACCCGCATCGCGACGAGTTTTATCAAACGGTGGCCGCCGGCAGCTCCGTGCAGGCGGCGGTGCAGCGCTTTTTGCCGGTGCGGCGAAGGGATGTTGTGATCGAGGCGGCCAAAAAGCCGCTCTATGCGCTGGGCTGGATCGACTTTTTCCGGCGCAGAAAGAAAAAAGAAATGATCCATACGCAATCGTAGGGGAAGAAAGGAATGCCGAACGGCAAACGCAAAAGCATGACGATCGAAGTTGCAAAAATCAATCGGGGCAAATCGCTGTTTTACTTCGTGCTGGGGCTGTTGCTGCTGTTTCAAATCAATTTGCAGCAGGCGGTGGGCGTTTTTCAGTATCTGGACGAGGGAGTGGCGGTGCTGTGCCTGTTTTTGCTGCTCGGGCAGCTGCTGGTGCGCAGGCAGACCGACCAAGCGGAGCTGATCTGCCTCACCTGCATGGTGCTGGCGGTGGCAGAGGGACTGGTCTGCACCCGGGTGGCAGGCGTTCAAACCAATTGGAAGCCGGTGCTCATGGACATTGGCAACACATTCAAGTCGTTTTTGGTGCTGCTGGGCATGCTCCATTGCGGTTTATCCGAAAAGGAACTGGAAAAAATCTTTGCCAATCTGGCGCTGGTGGTGCGCGCGCTGGTGTATGTTGGATGCGTGTGCGCGGTGGTGAGCCAGTTTGTCAACATCGGCATGCGCTACGACGTGCGCCACGGGCTGCATTCGTTTCAGTTCATTTACACCCACGCGGCGCTGCTCAATATTATGTGCTACAGCTTTGTGGTGATCCAAACGGTGGATCTGAAGGTGCACCGGCAAAATCGGTTCAGTTTGCTCTGCACCATGTTCTTGTGGGCGTCCACCCTGCGTGTGCGTGCGTTTTTCTATGTGGTGGTCTATGTGCTGCTGGCATGGCTGATTTTGCGCCGCAAGGGCAAAAGGCTGCCGATGCCCGCAAAGCTCGGCGTGGGCGCGGTGCTGGCCGCGGCGGCCGCCGTGATCGCGCGCGACCAGTTTCAATACTATTTTGGCGCGGGCAGCCGAACGCCGCGCTATGCGCTGGTGCGCGGCGGCATTCGCACGTTTTTGCATTATTTTCCGCTCGGCTCGGGCTTTGGCACCTACGGCAGCTACGCCGCGCGCAAATATTATTCGCCGCTCTATTATCAGTATGGTTTTACCCATGTGTGGGGGCTTTCGCCCCGCTACAACAGCCTGCTCACCGATAACTACTGGCCGTCGGTCATGGCGCAGCTGGGGCTGATCGGGCTGGTGCTCATGGTGCTGCTGCTGGCCGCAATTGTGCGGTTCGCGCTGCGTGTGACGCAGGATCAGCCCTATGAGCGGCTGGCTGCGCTCACCGGATTGATCTGCGTGTATGTGGCCAGCGTGGCCACCGACAGCTTTTCGCACTACACCACGGTGGCCGTATTCTTTTTTGCGGCGCTGGCCATGCAAAAGGCGTGCGCAGCGAACCGCGCCGAATCGAACGACACATTGCAAAGGGGTAAATGATGGAAACCACGCGAACCGCCAGTGTAAAACGCAATTACATCTATAATCTGGCCTATCAGCTGCTCACAATGATTATCCCGCTGGTCACTGCGCCCTATGTGGCGCGGGTGCTGCTGCCGGAGGGTGTGGGCGTGTTTTCGTATTCGCGGTCGGTGGCGCAGTATTTTCTGCTGTTTGGCATGCTGGGCATCAACAACTACGGCAGCCGAAGCATTGCAGCCATTCGCGAAAATGAGTCGGAGCTGAACCGGCGGTTTTCGAGCCTGTATTATTTTCAGCTGCTTTCCACCGGCAGCGCGCTGGGGTTGTATTTGATTTATGCGTTGGCGGTCACGCGCCGTTATCCGCAAATTGCGGCGTGCCAAATCGTGTATGTGCTCACCGGACTGCTTGATGTGAACTGGTTTTTCTTCGGGCTGGAGGAGTTCCGC
>CAKUME010000335.1 GCA_934667575.1 uncultured Eubacteriales bacterium
GCTTTTGCATTCGCATACGCATGGTGGATTCATACACCACATCCTCCGGCTGCAGCCGAATAATCAACCGGGTCAGGCAGTAATTGCGCTGTGCATCCGCCTCGACCACCGGTGAAACCGACACAGGCGTCACATGAATATCGACCAGCTCGCGTACCGCCTGCTGGCGAATGCTTTCTTCGGCGGCAGAGATGGTCTGCCGTTCCATCAGTTCCGTCAACGACTGCGTTTCTTCTTCGGCAGACGATGCCGCATTGGGTTCCATCGACGGAAGGGCACCGTCCATTTGGGCGAGCGGAATGAGCACCGCGGCCAAAAAAAACAACGCCGTCACATACCGCGCCGCTTTTTTCATCGCGCCGGACGGGTGCAGCATTTCCAGCAGGGTGCAGGCAATGGCCGCGCAGCACACGCCTGCCGTCCATTGTCGGATGGATTGCATCATTGCCTTGGCCTCCTTTTCATCCGCTTCCGCCGCGCAGCGCCAGCAGCACCCCTACCGACACCACTCCCATTAGGCAGCCGCAAAGCAGCACACCGGTCAGCACCCCCATCAGCTCGGCCAAACGGCGGAACAATCCGGCCGGTTCTGGCTGCGCCAGCAGTTCCCCCGCCGCGCCGCAGCCGTTCAGCAGCAGCTGCCATAGCACACACCGCAGCAGCTGTGGCAGCACGAGCACGGCGGAGGCCAAAATGCCGAATGCACCCACCGTGGATTTTAACAGCTGCATATACCCGCGTACCGAA
This sequence comes from uncultured Eubacteriales bacterium, assembly GCA_934667575.1. Lineage (GTDB taxonomy): Bacteria > Bacillota > Clostridia > Oscillospirales > Acutalibacteraceae > RGIG4076. The sequence goes on from CAKUME010000335.1 coordinate 748, forward strand.
CTATAGGCCTGGCTCAGCGCGCTGCCGACCACCGGAACCGTGGTTCCGATTACAAACTGCGCCGCCTTATCCGCCAGCGAATCCGCCGATGCGCCCACCGTGCCTTGCAGCGCCAGCACGGCAAGAAATACCGTCATCAGTAAGCCGAGCAGCCAGTTCAGGCATTTGCGCACCCATTGAATCACCCCGTCGAGCGCAATGCCCGGCGCCGCTGCGGAAATGACGCACAGCGCCATACTGATACGCACCACCGGGAAAATGATTCCGCTCAGCACCACACTGCTGCCCTGTGAGGCGGCAACCATCAGTGCGGCATATTTTCCGGCCGATACGGTTTGCCCGCTGGCCGCCGTGATTGCGGCAAACACCGGCACAAATCCCAGCTGAAATGCCGATATGCCATCCAGCGTGGCCGATGCCTGCTCCATTGCCGTGCCAAGCGGCTCCAGCAGCAAAATGGCGCAGGTGAGAATTTCGGCCGCATAAAACACGCGTGCCGATTCTGTGCCGTCGGAATTGGGCTGCACTGTACGCAGCAGGGCGGAAAGCATCAGAATGCCGAAAAGCAACGCCGCGGTTTTCCAAATTTCTCCTGCACTTTGCCGGATCAAATGGCCGATGAGCTGCAGCAAAGCCGTTGGGCTAAGCTGATATGCAGCATCCGGCGAAATTCCGCTCACGCCCAGCTCCTGCAAAAGCGCCCGCGTTTCTTCGGGAAGCGTGCCGAACAGTTCGTCTGCGCCGCTTTCCTCCATTTGCTGCTGATAAATATCATTTTCGGACGCATACGCCGCCGGAGCCCGGCCCAACCCAAGAAGAAGCAGAAGCAGCGCCAGCGCCCAACTCACCCGCTTCATCCAATCAACTCCAGCGAGAGCGCCAAAATTTTTTTGAACAGCGGCAGCGACAGTGTGATCACCGCGGCCTTTCCGGCAAATTCCACCCGCCCGGCCAACGCCGCCTCACCGGCGTCTTTGCAGCAATCGGAGGCAAACTGCACCACCAAACACACGCCCAGGCATTTCACCAGCACAGAAATTACGGCTTGGTCGGCGCCGGAGCCGGTGAGCAGCTGCTCCATTTCGAGCAGCACCGGCACCATGGCGGTCAGCACAAAGCCCGCCAATAACGCGCCTGCACCGATGGTCATGGCCGAAGCAATCTCCGGATTTTCTTTTCGAAGCATTTGGGCGAGCAGCGCCGTTACCAGCGCTGCGCCCGCAATTGCTGGCACCTGCATTTTTCCGCTCCCCCTCGTACCG
>CAKUME010000336.1 GCA_934667575.1 uncultured Eubacteriales bacterium
GGCTCACACCGACGAGCAGCGCCGCATTCGCATTGATGCCGTCGCGCGCAAACGCGCTCATGCCGTTTGTGACCACCATGCCCGGCTCCGAAGCCGCCGCGACCACCGTGCCGCCGGGGCACATGCAGAACGTGTACACGCCGCGCCCTTCGGGCGTGTGCACGGCGAGCTTATAGTCTGCGGCGCCGAGCGCCGGATGACCGGCAAATTTGCCGTATTGCGTGCGATCGATCCGGCTTTGCAGCTGCTCAATGCGCGCGCCCACCGAAAATGCTTTGGGTTCCATGGCCACGCCGCGTGTGCAAAGCTGTGCAAACGTGTCGCGCGCGCTGTGACCGATGGCAAGAATCACCGCGTCGGGCGTTCGTGTTTCGGTGGCGCCGTTCGCTGCGGACAACGTAACGCTGCGCAGCCGGCCGCCTGCAATATCCAAATCGGTGAGCTGCGTTTCAAACCGCACCTCGCCGCCCAGCGCGCGAATGCGGTCGATGAGATTTTGAATGGTCAAATGCAGCCGATCGGTGCCGACATGCGGCTTGGCGTCGGTGAGAATCTGTGCCGGTGCGCCGCAGCGCACAAATTCCTCGAGCACGAAGCGAATGCGTGGGTCTTTGATGCCGGTGTTCAGCTTGCCGTCGGAAAACGTGCCGGCGCCGCCTGCGCCAAATTGCACATTGGAACGGGGATCGAGCACGCCGGTGCGCCAAAACTGCCGCACGTCGCGCTCGCGCGCGGCCATATCTCGTCCGCGATCGATCAGCAGCGGCGCCTGCCCGGCCATGGCCAGCACCAACGCGGCAAACAGCCCGGCCGGGCCGCAGCCGACCACGAGCGGCCGCGGCGTGCGCTGCGGCCGAACCGCCACCGTGTAGGGCTGGGGCGCATAGGGCGACACCCGAGGCGGAAGCGGCGTGCGCAGCGGATGGTTCAGCGCTGCGACCGCGGTGACGGAAAGATGCACATCGTTTTTTTTGCGCGCGTCCACCGACCGGCGGAACAGCGACACCTGCGCAACCTGCGCGGGAGGAACGTGCAGCGCGGCGCATACCGCTTTGCGCAGCTGTTCGGGCGTATCGCGGTCAAGCGGAATGCGCAGCTCCGCGACCTTGTATTGAAACAGTTTTTCCATGGTGATGCTCCTTGCTTGTGGGGTGGGAATAAATCGGGGAGAAAAGCCGGCGCGTGGGCGTTTAATGTATCCTACAGTATGCGGCGGCGGCGCGTCCGGCCAGCAGACCGGTGCACCACGCCCATTGCAGATTGTAGCCGCCGCAGATGCCGTCCACGTTGAGCAGCTCGCCAACGGCGAACAGCCCGGGCACCTTGCGCGACATCATCGTGTCCGGCGCAAATTCCGACAGGCGGAGGCCGCCCGCCGACACCTGCGCGGCGGCAAATGCGCCCGTTCCGTGCACCGGGAAGCGCCAGTCGCGGCAAAGCCGCGCCAGCGCGGCGACTTCCGCATCGGTGAACGATCCAACGACGCGGTTCGACCAATCCGGCACGGCGGCGCGCAGCAGCTCGCCGCCAATTTTTTTGGGCAGTACGCCCGTAAAAAAAGCCTCGGCCGGGCGGTCGCGCAATGCGCGCACACGGCCGTGCAGCAGGGAGTCGCTTTCGCGGGCAGTCAGCTCCGGCAGCAGATCGAGAACCAGTTCCGGCGACCGGCTGTGGGATACGGCGTCCCCGGCAAGCCGCGACAGCTGAAATACGCAGATGCCCGAAAGCAGACCGTCGCCGAATTGCAGCTCGCCCAGCTCTCGGCGGAGCGTTTGGCCTCCGCTTTGCAGCGCAACGGTGCACTTGACCCGCACGCCCTTCAGCGGACGCGTGCGGAGCGCATCGGTGCGGAGCGGCACCAGCGCCGGGCGAAACGGCGTGCCGGTGTGGCCGAGCGAGCGCAGCAGCGCAAGCCCTGCGTCGGTGCCGCCGTTGGCGGGGGCCGCCGGGCCGCCGCACGCCGCGATCACCGCGCGCGCCGTAACCGGTTCGCCGCTGCGGCTGC
>CAKUME010000337.1 GCA_934667575.1 uncultured Eubacteriales bacterium
CGCGCCCGGTCAATGGTTTTCATTCCGGTCTTTCCCCCCTGTGCAGCCGGCGATATTCCAGATAGTCCTGCAAAATAATCACCGCAGCCACGGCATCCACCACCGCTTTGCGCTTTTTGCCGCGCGTGTCGGTATCGTTGAGGTAGCGGTGCGCGGTCATGGTGGTGCCGCGCTCGTCGCACAGCGCGACCGGCAAACCGGTGCGTGCGCGCAGCAGCTCGGCAAAATGTTCCGCGCGCTGTGCGCTTTCGCCCGCCGAACCGTCCATATTCAGCGGATGGCCGAGCGCCAGCGCCTCTGCGCGCTGAGCCTGCGCCAGCGCCGCGATCTCGTCGGCCAGCTGTTCCAGGTTCGTTTGGCGAATCACCGTGAGCGGCGACGCCAGAATTTCGTTTTTGTCGCACACCGCAATGCCGGTGCGCACTTTTCCCAAATCGACAGCCAGAATAATCAACCCGCACCGCTCCTTTCCCCTGCGTTTTCATTTTATTTTATCACATTTCGGCGCGCTTGAAAAGAGGGAAAGCGCGTGCTTTAATAAAAAATAAAAAAACAAAGGAGCGTTGGTTATGATTTTTGGCGCGGTTCTGGCCGGCGGGAGCGGCACGCGCATGAAGGGCGCACCGCTGCCCAAGCAGTTTTTGCCGCTCGGCGATTGCCCGATTTTAATCCGCACGCTGCGCGTGTTTGCCGCGTGCCCGCTGCTGCATGCCACATTCGTCACGGTTCCGGCGCAATGGCAGGCGCAGACGCACGCGCTGGTGCAGGCCCATCTGCCGCAAGCGAACATTTTTGTGGTGCCGGGCGGCGCCGACCGCACCGGTTCGCTGTTTGCCGCCGCCGATGCGGCGCAGGCGCAGTTCGGCGCGCACAACGACGACCTGCTTGTGACGCACGATGCGGTGCGCCCGTTTGTGACACAGCAGATGCTGCGCGATACGATCAACGGCGCGCAGGCATGCGGGGCGTGCAGCGTGGCGGTGAATGCGATCGACACCATTCTGGAATCGAACGACGGCCAAACGATCGACCGCATTCCCCCGCGGAGCCGAATGTATCAAATGCAAACGCCGCAGACCTTTCGCATTGCGCTGCTGCGCCGGGCGTTTGCCGCGCTGCCGGATGCGCAGAAAGCCACGCTCACCGACGGCTGCGGCATTCTGGTGGCGCAGGGGCTGCCGGTTCGGCTGGCGGCTGGCAGCGCGCGCAATATGAAGATCACCACGCCGGACGACTACGCACTCGCGCAGGCACTGGTGGCCGCCGCGGCAAACGGCTGACCGCACGGATTTTACAAAAAAATGCTTGACATTTTTTTGCCCGGAGCGTACAATGATAATGGTTGAACTTCATGTATCCGTATGAAGTTCCAATGGAGCCGGAAGCATCCGGCACAAGCGGAAAGGAGTTGGGTTTTGTGGACGCAGGAGGCCGAAGTAGACAAGCCGACAGCATTTGTCACAAGCGATCGGCAGTACCGGTGCTGCGCCTTGCAAACCGATACTGCCTTTCCGACCGGAGCGTGCGCGGGTGATCACAGAGGGGAATTCTGCCCTTTTGGAACCTTGCTGAAGCCGCGCAGATCGGTTCTTGGAGAAGATTGCTTATGACGCCGCTTGCCGGGGCAAACTGTGCCCGGGCGCGGCGTTTTTGCTGCCGCGCTTTTCTCATCGGGTCAACCAATTTTACCGAAGGGAGAAAAGCCAATGCAAGAATCGGAAGAGAAGAACCGCGAGCTGTTGGAGCTCGTGCAGACCAAACAGTTTCGCAAGCTGAAAGAAATGCTTGCAGAGATGAACGAAGCGGACATTGCGGAATTTTTGGAGGATGTGCCGCAGGAAACGGCGGTGCTCGTCTATCGGATGCTACCGAAGGAGACCGCAACCGATGTGTTCGCGTTTTTGCCCGTGGAGCAGCAGGAAAACATCATTAACGGCATCAACGACTCCGAGCTCAAAAACATCGTGGAAGATCTGTATGTGGACGACGCGGTGGATATGCT
>CAKUME010000338.1 GCA_934667575.1 uncultured Eubacteriales bacterium
GTATAAACGTTCCGTGTCCCCATGGGCGATTTTTGCACTTGGGATCGGGAAACCCCGTATCTCTATAACGTGCAGGTTCAGCTGCAAGCGCCCGAAACGCAGGATACGGCTGAAAATCACTTTGGTATGCGCGCCTTCCGCCAGGATACGGAGTCGGAAACCAAAGGCATGTATTACCTCAACGAAAAACCGATTCGGCTGCGCGGCGCCAACACCATGGGGTTTGAGCAGCAGGATGTGCTGCGCGGCGATATCGATCAGCTGATCGACGATATTCTGCTTGCAAAGCTCTGCCATATGAATTTCCTGCGTATCACACAGCGCCCGGTGCAGCAGACCGTGTATGATTACTGCGATATGCTTGGCTTGATGGTGCAGACCGATCTGCCGCTGTTTGGCTGCATGCGCCGCACCAAAGTGTGTGAGGGCATCCGTCAGGCGGAGGAAATGGAACGCCTGATTCGCTCGCATCCGTGCGCGGTTGTTGTTACTTATATCAACGAGCCGTTCCCGAACGCGAATAATGAGCCGCACCGCCATTTGCGCCGTGATGAATTGCAGCAGTTTTTCTATGCCTGCGATTTTGCCGTACATTTGCAAAATCCTGACCGTGTGATCAAGCATGTGGATGGCGACTATGATCCGCCGTCGGATTCCATGCCGGATAACCATTGCTATCCCATGTGGTACAATGCCCATGGCATTGACATTGGCCGACTGAACAAGGGAGAGTGGCTCAGCGTGCGGCCAGGCTGGTACTACGGCTGCGGAGAATACGGCGCCGAGGGGCTCGACAGCGCCCAGGTGATGGATCGCTATTACCCCAAAGAGTGGCTGAAAGAGCCGTTTGATCCGCATCGCATTGTGTTTTCTCAAACCGCCTCGTTCCAAGGCATGTTCTACGACGCACAGGATACCCGCGCAGACTGGATCGCAGAAAGTCAGCGTTATCAGGCGCTGGCCACCCGCATGATGACCGAGGCGTTCCGCCGCGACGATCGTATGGTTTCGTTTGCCATCCATCTTTTCATCGATGCGTTCCCGAGCGGCTGGATGAAGGCCATCATGGACTGTGACCGCGTGCCCAAGCAGGCCTATTTTGCATATCGCCATGCGCTTTCGCCGGTGCTGCTCAGCTTGCGCACCGACCGGTTTGCCTATTATTGCGGCGAGCCGGTACATATCGAAAGCTGGGTCTGCAACGACACGCTTTGCCCGGTGTCCGGTCGCATCCGATACGAACTGTATCAGGATGGAGTGTTGTGCCAAACCGGCGAACAGCCGGCCGAAATGCAGCCCAACCGCGCCGGATATGTGGGCGAAACATCCTTTGCGGCGCCGGAAGCGGCTGATCGCGCACATTGCACGCTGCGCGCCGTGCTGCTCGCCGAAGACGGCACACCGATCAACGAAAACACATTCGACTTTGATGTGTTCGCACATGTTTCCATCCCGCAGAACCCGAATGTGGAGCTGATCACCAATCTTGCGCCCGGCCAATACACCATCGCGGGCTGTCCGGTGCAGGTCAAGGCCTGCGCGATGCTGCCGGTGCATTTTGTGTCACGCAAAACCGGCCATCCGGCGGTGGCGGCGTTCCAGCCCACCGACTTCCGCTTCTTCTATAACAAGGAAACGGATCGAATTGACCCGCTGCTGAGCTCAACATTCCAGGCACCCGGCTTCACGCCGATTCTGCTCGGCTGCAACTCAGACGAGCACGGCGAATGGGGCCCAGCGCTGGCTGCGGCGGAGCGGGAAGAAAACGGCCGCCGCACGGTCATCTGCAACGTGGATCTTCGGCTTGAAAATCCGGTGGCAGAGCGTTTTCTTGCTGCATTGATGCGTTAACTTTCGCGCTTGCATTCTGCGCGGAAGGCACCGGCTTTGCACGCCGAAAATCGTATGCACCACACGGCGCAGAACACACAAAATAAAATTGAGATCCAAACAACCGATCGCCGCACGGGGCACTTGCCCGGTGCGGCGTGTGTTGT
>CAKUME010000339.1 GCA_934667575.1 uncultured Eubacteriales bacterium
CACCATTTCATTATTTAGGAGGGGTATATTCCATGAATTTATTATTTGGACAATTGATGCAAAGCGGCGTGTTCGCCGTGCTTTCTGCGGTGCTGGCCGGTGTGGCCACCGTGTTGGCCTTTATTTTTATCGTGCCGGAAAATCGCCGCGAAAAACTGAACGCGTTTGGAAAATTTATTCACGATACCTGCAATTTTAAGTATCTGATCGTTGAAAAGCTGCTGCAGGCACTCTATATCTTCCTCACGGCGTTTGTGATCCTCGGCGGGTTCTTCATGCTGTTCCAGTCGGTCTACGGCCACTGGCTTGGCGGCTATGGGCTGGTGCTGATGATCGTTGGCCCGATTATGATCCGCCTGATCTATGAACTGCTGATGATGGCGGTGCTGCTGGTCAAAAATGTGATTGCGATCAACAACAAGCTGAAAAATCAGAATGGCGACCACGAAAACAACATTTTTGTGACGCCGGATATGCGCGCCATTCGCGATTCGCTCAAGCCGAGCGCGCCGGCCGCACCCGCGCCGCAGGCACCGGAAGCACCGGCTGCGCAGCCCGCGCCCGAAGCGCCGAAATTTTGCGCTCGGTGCGGCGCAAAGCTGGATGAATCCGGCAAATGCCCGCATTGCGATCAATAAGATCACTGCGAAATTCGCGCTGCGCCCAATCATTTAAGGCAGGGACCGCGCCGGGAACAAACGCCCGGCACGGCCCTTTTTATTTTTATTCATGTTTTATTCATTATTTATTTACATTTTCACGGTGGCGCGCACCCGGCCGATTCGTTTATAATGGTGCTATTGACCCGGCTCGGAACGCCGTGCGTGCGCCGAAAAGCCGGGCGGTCAACAAGGAGGAATGGTATCATGTCTTTTTGCAACAACTGCGGCGCTCCGCTGGAAAGCGACGCCAAATTCTGCCCCAACTGCGGCACACCCACGCAGGCAAATCAGCCGAACCCGAACACCGGGGCCGCGCAGCAGCAAAGCGTGTATTACGGTGCACCGAACGGCCCGCAGACCGACTTTTCGCAGCAGGTGTCGAACCTGACGAACACCCCCGATTCCACCGGGGAGTTTGACCCGCAGGATGTGCAGAACAACAAGGTGATGGCCGTGCTGGCCTACATTGGCATTTTGGTGCTGGTTCCGATTTTGGCCGCCAAAGAATCGCGCTATGCACGCTTCCACGCCAATCAGGGGCTGGTACTGTTTGTCGCCGGTATTGCGGTCAGTGTGGCGACCAGCATTCTGTCGGCGATCCACCTGTGGATTCTCTCGGGCATTGCTTCCGCGCTCTCCGGCATTCTGCTGTTTGTGCTGATGATCATCGGCATTGTGAATGCGGCGCAGGGACGCGCAAAGGAGCTGCCGATCATCGGCAAATTCCGCTTAATCAAATAATTCCGGCCGATTTGCCGCGCGGTTTCCGCGTTTGCGCCGGAATCATTCCGCCGTGCCCGCTTTGCGGGCGCGGCTTTTTTTGCGCACAAAAAAGCAGGCGCTGCAACATTGCAGCGCCTGCGCTTCCGACGGAATCGTTTTGCATGGGTGCAAAACCGACGGCTTTTATTTTTTCACATCAATGCGGCCGTAAAGCGGCACGCGATTGGTCTCGGTGCGGGTCGGTTTCGGCGCCGCGTGCACCTCCACCGGCGTCGTCGCAGGACGCGGCGCAACATCCGAAATTTCGGCGCGCGGCGCAGCCGGGCGGGACGGACGATTTTCACGGTTTTCGGTCGGGCGCGGGCCACGGCTGCCGCCGTGCGCATAACGGGGTTTGCCGCCGCGATAGCCGCCGCTGCCGCTGCGCGGCGGACGGCTCGGGCGTTTGCCGCCGTCCGCCGGGCCGATCACCACATGGCGGTTCATGTCCACGCCTTCGCTCCACGAGGTGGCGCCCTCCACCTGCTGCACCGCCGTGTGGATGATGCGGCGCTCATAGGGGTTCATCGGCTCCAGCACCTGGCGACGACCGGAGGAC
>CAKUME010000340.1 GCA_934667575.1 uncultured Eubacteriales bacterium
GGCGACATGATCGACCACGGTGCGGGCCCGGCGGAGGTACAGAAACTTTTGCGGCTGATAGAGGCACTTTGCGAAATTGCGCCTGTGTATTTTGCTCCCGGCAACCATGAACTGGAATATATGCAGACCGACGCCTCCTTTCTCACGCAGGTGGCAGAAGCGGGAGCCGTAGTCGTCAACGACAGCTATGTGGACGTGACGATCGCCGGTCAGCCGCTGCGCATCGGCGGTACAATGGGACATGCCTTTTATTTCGGCCGCAGCGAGGAGGAGTTTTCTTCCTCGCCGGAGTACCTGTTTCTCAAGGCGTTTGAGGATACCGATGTGCCGAAAATCTGCCTTGCCCACATGCCGGACACGTTTATTTTCAACGGCGCATACAATCTGTGGGATGTCGATCTCGTCCTCAGCGGTCACACGCACGGCGGGTTAATCCGGCTGCCCTTTGTCGGCGGCCTGTATGCGCCTATGCAGGGCTGGTTCCCGGAATACGACCGCGGCTGGTTCGGCCTTGGCAAGCATATGCAGATGATTATCACCTCCGGCCTCGCGGGTTACGGCAGAATTCCGCGTGTCAATAATCCACCTGAGATCGTGGTGATCGACCTCGTGCCGGGAACAACCTCAGAAAGGTAACGTCTATGTCAGATACACAATTTTCACTCATCCTTCGCAGCTTTGTGCAGGATACCCCGCCGGTGCCGGACGAACTTTGGAATATCCCGCATTTGTGGCAGACGGCGGCAGAACAGAATCTCCTGCCGGTTTTGGCGTATGAAAACAAACGCTGGAAGCTCTTTGATGACCCGAATGTCTGCCGCCGGCTCGACGGACTGCTGTACGGCACAATTGCCGCAAATCTCAACCGCTGCGTGGACTTCGAGACCCTGTCGGCGTGCTTCACGGAGCATGGCATCGCCCATATGCCGGTCAAGGGCTATTATCTCCGCAGGCTGTATCCTACGCAGGAACTGCGTACCTTCGGCGATATTGATCTGCTGATTCATCCGGAGGATCGGCAGAAGGTGCATGATTTGATGTTGTCGCTGGGCTACACCGTGAAGCAGAACTGGGAGCCGACGTATTCCTACATCAAAGACGCGGAATATTACGAAATCCACACCAACCTCATGGACGGTAATCTGGACGGCAGAGCCGATTTGCAGGCGTATTTTGACGCCGCGTGGGCGCATGCGGTGCCGGACGATGGGCTTCGCTTTCGCCCGGCGGATGATTTCCACTTGATCTACACGGTTTGCCACCTGGCCAAGCACCTGTACGGTGGCGGGGCAGGGCTGCGGATGTATCTGGATGTTGCGCTGTATGTCAAACACAAGGACGACCGTCTAAATTGGCAAGCGATCACGGGAGAATTCGCCGCGCTGCATTTGATCGATTTCTTCCGCACGGTGATGAACGCCTGCCGCATGTGGTTCGGAATGGAAACCGTTTGCCCCTTGCCGGAGCCGGACGTGGAAGCGTTGGACAGGCTGCTTTCCTATACGCTGGATTCCGATCTGTTCGGGCATTCCCGCGACCATGCCGTTATTGAACTGCGCAACGAACAGCAAACAACGACCTCAAGAGGCCGCGTTCTGCGGAAAATGGTGTTCCCGTCGGCGGCGGAGATCGAACCGCGCTATACCTTTCTGAAAAACCGCCATGGGCTTCTGCCGCTTGCATGGCTGGTGCGGCTGTTTGCCAACCTGCACTTGATTCCGAGCCGGATGCGGCAGATGCGGCAGGTTGCGAAAACAGACCGGGCCAGCGTGAAAACCTACGACGGCTTTATGCGCCGGATTGGGCTCTGAACATACAAAGTTTTTCGTTACGCCGCACTTGACAAAACCGCAGAATTCTGCTATACTACAAATAAACAAACGAATACCGTTTTTAAGCTGGCACAGAGAGGCCGGCAAGACAGAGCAACGAATCCCAACGCAGATCCCGGGGCGGATCTTTGGCGCGCGGAGCC
>CAKUME010000341.1 GCA_934667575.1 uncultured Eubacteriales bacterium
TCAGGATGCTCATCGGATACAGGCAGCCCACATGGGAGCCGAACGAACCGGACACCCACTCGATGGTGCCGCCCTCCTCCACCAGCGCGCGCTTGGTGTTGAGGTTGTACATGTTCTTCGACCAGTTTTCAATGGTGGAATAGCGCAGCTTCGCGTTCTTTTTCACATAGAGCTCCACGCAGCCCGCGTGCAGGTTGGCCACATTGTATTTCGGCGCGGAGCAGCCCTCGATGAAGTGCAGGCTTGCGCCTTCGTCCACGATGATCAGCGTGTGCTCAAACTGGCCGGCGCCCTTGGCGTTGAGGCGGAAATACGATTGCAGCGGAATGGACACCTGCACCCCCTTGGGCACATAGACGAACGAGCCGCCCGACCACACCGCGCCGTGCAGCGCCGCGAACTTGTGGTCGCGCGGCGTGACCAGCTTCATAAAATATTTTTTTACCATGTCGGCGTATTCGCCCTTGAGCGCGCTTTCCATGTCGGTGTAAACCACGCCCTCGGCGGCCACCTCCGACTTCACGTTGTGATACACCAGCTCGGAGTCGTACTGCGCGCCCACGCCCGCGAGCGATTTGCGCTCCGCCTGAGGAATGCCCAGCCGGTCAAACGTGTCTTTAATATCCTGCGGCACGTTCTTCCAGTCGTTCTGCATCTTGGTGTTCGGCCGCACATAGGTTGCAATGTGGTCGATATCCAGCCCCGCGATCGAGGGGCCCCAATTCGGGATGGGCAGCTCATGATAAATTTGCAGCGACTGCAGCCGGAACTGCTGCATCCACACAGGGTCGTTTTTTTCTTGGGACAATTTATCGATGATTTCGGGCGTGAGGCCCGCTTCCATGCGATAAGCGTCGTGCTCTTCGTCGCGGATATCGTAGACGCTGCGGTCAATGTCCGCAACCGTGCTTTTTTCCTTCATATTGGTTCACCTGCTTTAATCGTTGGTGCGCAGCGCGCCAAAGCCATTTTCGTTGATCTCATCCACCAGCTCGGCGCCGCCGTTTTTCACGATCACGCCGTTTTCCATCACATGCGCCGCATCCACCGTGAGCGCTTCCAAAATGCGCGTGCTGTGGGTGATGATCAGCAGCGAGCCGTGCACGCGCTCGCGATAGAGCCGCACGCCGTTCGACACCGTGCGCACGGCGTCCACGTCGAGGCCCGAGTCGGTTTCATCCAAGATGGCCAGCTCCGGCTCGAGCATTAGCATCTGCAAAATTTCGGCTTTTTTCTTTTCGCCGCCCGAAAAGCCCACGTTGAGGTCGCGCTCCGCATAGGATTCGTCCATGGCGAGCAGCTTCATGGTTTCGTTGAGCTTTTTCTTAAAATCCCACAGGCGCAGGCGGCTGCCGGTTTTTTGCTCGAGCGCGCTGCGAATGAACGCGCTCAGCGTGACGCCCGGCACCTCGAGCGGATTTTGGAACGAGAGAAAAATGCCCTTGTGCGCGCGCTCGTTCACCGGCAGCTCCGTGATGTTTTCGCCGTTGAACCAAATTTCGCCGCCGGTCACGGTGTAGGCCGGGTTGCCGGTGATGGCGTAGCCCAGCGTGGATTTGCCGGTGCCGTTCGGGCCCATGAGCACATGGGTTTCGTCGCGCCCCAGCGTGAGGTTCACGCCGTGCAGAATTTCTTTTTCGCCCACATTCACATGCAGATCGCGGATTTCCAGTAACGTTTTATTTTTCATGATGCTCGTCCTCATTTTCCGTGCCCGCGCCGCAGTGGCATTCGGGCGTATTTTCTTTTGCATTCAGCAGGTCCTGAAGCGTGTAGCTGTTCACATATTGGTTAATGTGCTCTTCCAGCCCCTTCCAAAACGGAAGGGTGTAGCAGCAGCCGGCGCTTTCGCATTTTTTGCCATCCTTGGCCAGGCAGGCCACCGGTGCCAGCTCGCCCTCGGCGGCTTGCAGAATTTCGCCCACCGAATAGTCGGCCGGCGGCCGCCGGAGCTTGTAG
>CAKUME010000342.1 GCA_934667575.1 uncultured Eubacteriales bacterium
GCCCATGCGAATGTTGTCGCGGATGGTGCCCGATTTCAGCCACGTTTCCTGCAGCACCATGCCGTAGGAGGTGCGCAGGCTGTGGCGCGTGATGTGCCGCACGTCGGTGCCGCTCACGCGGATCGCGCCGCGGTCCACATCATAAAACCGCATCAGCAGGTTAATCAGCGTGGTTTTGCCGCAGCCGGTGGGGCCCACAATGGCAATGCGCTGGCCAGGCTGCACATCCAGCTTCAGCCCTTCGATCAACTTGCGGTCCGGCGAATAGGAAAAATATACGTCGTCCAGTGTCACATGGCCGTCGGCGTCCGTGAGCACACGTGCGTCCGCATCATCCGGCGTTTGTGCCGGCTCTGCAATCACCGCAAAAATGCGCGCCGCACAGGCAAACGCATTTTGCAGCTCGGTGATCACGCCCGAAATCTCGTTGAACGGCTTGGTGTATTGGTTGGCATAGTTCAAAAACGCGGAAAGCTGGCCCACCGTGATGCCGCCGTGGATGGCCGAAATTGCGCCGAATGTGCCCACGCCCGCATACACCAGGCTGTTCACAAAGCGCGTGACCGGGTTGGTGAGTGAGGAAAAGAACGTCGCGCGCAGCGAGCATGCCTGAAGCCGCCCGTTGATTTCGTCAAACTGCGCAACCGTTGCGGCCTCGCGGCCATAGGCCTGCACTACCTTCTGATTGCCCACCAGCTCGTTGATCAGCGAGGTTTGCTCGCCCCGCGTTTCCGACTGCTTGCGGAACATGGCGTAGGTATGCTTGGCGATGAACGAAGCCGCAAACAGGCTCAGCGGCGTGATCAGCACCACCACCAGCGAAATGGTGAAATTTTTGGTAAACAGGATGATCAGCGTGCCCAAAATGGTCAGCACACCGGTAAACAGCTGCGTAAAGCCCATCAGCAAGCCGTCGGCAAACTGATCGGCATCGGCCACCACGCGGCTCACAATGTCGCCGTGGGCGTGCCGGTCGGTGTAGCGCAGCGGGAGCACCTGCAAGTGGCGAAACGCATCGGAGCGGATGTCGCGCACCACGCTGAACGTGATTTTGTTGTTGCACAGCGCCATAATCCACTGCGCCGCCGCCGTTGCCGCGATGACCGCCGCCGCCTGCGCCAAAACCGTGCCCATGCGCCCAAAATCCACTTCGCCCGCGCGCACGATGCAGTCCACCGCCTCGCCGGTCAAAATCGGCAGCCAGAGCGTGAGCGCCACCGTGACGAGCGCCAGCGCCAGCGATAATACAATATAACCCGTGTAGCGCTTCACATAGCGCAGAATATCCTTCATGGTCGAGGCCGAAATTTTCATGTTCGGTTTTTTCATTGCGCGTCGCCGCCTTCCTTTGCCGTTGTGCCGAACTGCGATTCATAAATTTCGCGATATACCTCGCAGCTTTGCAGCAGCTCGTTGCTGGTGCCGCGGCCCACAAGCCGCCCATCGTCGAGCACCAGAATCTGGTCGGCGTAAAGCATGGACGCCGCGCGCTGCGACACGATAAACACCGTGGTGCGGTCGCTCATCGCGCGAATGGCCTGCCGCAGCTTGGCGTCGGTGGCATAGTCGAGCGCCGAAGCACTGTCGTCCAAAATCAAAATGGACGGTTTGCGGATCACCGCGCGCGCAATGGTCAGGCGCTGGCGCTGGCCGCCGGAAAGGTTGCGGCCTTCCTGCTCCACCGGACTGTCCAACTGCCCCTCGCGCGCCGCCACAAAGTCGGCCGCCTGCGCGATGCGCAGCGCCTCCCACATTTCCTCGTCGGTGGCATCCGGCTTGCCCCAGCGCAGATTTTCGCGAATCGTGCCCTTGAACAGCACTGCCTTTTGCAGCACGATGCCGATTTCGCCGCGCAGCTGCGCTTTGGGATAATCGCGCACGTCCACGCCGTGCACCGTCACCGTGCCCGCGGTGGCCTCATAAAACCGCGGGATCAGATGCACCAGCGAGGTTTTG
>CAKUME010000343.1 GCA_934667575.1 uncultured Eubacteriales bacterium
CACCTGCACATCGTCGGAATACATACATAAGGTGCGTGCGCGGTTTCCGCATGCGGAAATTCACTACGACGGTGCCGTGACGGCAGAAACGCTGCCCATGCTCATGCAGGCACGGCCCACCACCATATGGTTGGGGCTGCCCTCGCCCGCCATTTCGTGGGTTACGGTGCCCACGGCCGACGATGCGTTGTGCGCGGCCGTGCGCAAAGTGGCACGGCTGGGGTTGTGGATTCTCAGCAGCGGCGCACAGTTGTTGGAAGCGGAACGGCTGGGCGCTTCCGTCATTGAAACCACTGGCGTACTCAAGCCGGTGCATGCGTTTGCACCGGTGGATTGCCATTGTCATACCCACTTTTCGCATGACTCGGCGTGCGATCCCGTTCAGCTGTGCGAAACCGCCATGCAGCGCGGGCTGGCCGGCGTATCGTTTACCGACCATTGCGATGTGGAATTCTGCGAAACGCAGGATGTGAAACAGAAGGTGGACGATTCGATTCGCGCGGCACAACGACTGAATGCGCAGCATTCCGGACGGCTGCGCGTGTTTTCCGGGGTGGAATTCGGCGAAAGCATCTGGCATCCGGCATTTGTTGCCGCGTGGCAGCAAACGCTCGACTGCGACATTGTGCTCGGTTCCGTGCATGCCGTACGCTACCGTGAGCAGACGATCCCGTTTGCGCAGATCGATTTTTCGGAATGGTCGGAATCGGAACTGCACGCATTTTTGGCGCAGTATTTTGTGGATATGCAGGAACTGGTCGCCACCGGCAACTTTGATGTGCTGGCACACCTTACGGTTCCGCTGCGGTACATCAACGGAAAATATCGGCGCAGCATCGCGATTGAGCCACATCGTGCGGCAATTACGCAGATTCTGCGCGCCATTATTGCCCGCGGCGTCGCGTTGGAAGTAAACACTTCCAGCACGGACGGGAATCCCCCGCTCCTGTTTCCGGAGGAGTCCATTCTGGCGGAATATGCGGCGCTGGGCGGATATTTGATCACACTCGGCTCGGATGAGCATACGGCCTCCCGCGTGGGCCTGAATTTTGCAAGCACTGCTGCACTGCTCCGCCGGATCGGCTTTCGGAATGCTTATTACTATGATCGCCGCACCGCAATTCCCTACGCATTGGGTGAAAGATAACATACAAAACGCTCCGGGTCGAAGTGCGGCATTACTCGCCTCGACCCGGAGCGTGGATTATCGTTTAAAAATGCGTTAGCTGGCGCATTTGGCTTTCCTGTTCTTCGCCCGGCGGATGATCGTAGGCACAGGTGTAGAGCACGGTGCCCACGTCCGGACGTTTTCCGATGCAGTAGCAATCGATCACCCGGTCAAAATGACGGCTGATGGTTTGCTGATGGATGTTCCGGTAACTCAGCACCACCCGCCGTGCACGGCGCTCCGCGATTTTGCACGCCTGATCGTAGGACTGCGCCCGCACCAGATACAGTGTTTCGGTATAAGAGGAAGTGGGGCTTTCCGGCGCTTCTTCCACCACCATTTTGCTCCGACATTTGACGGCATACCATTTCCAGCTTGAATGAAACGCCATGGACGATCCCCCCTCCCCCCGTTTCGACACGTTCATGTATATTATACCGGATTTTTTGGCATTCGTAAAGAGCACACGGTCAAAATTTTGAGAAAAACGCAGAATACGCCGAAAATGCCGTTGGCACCGATAGCTGGACGCGAATTTGCTCCGCCGTGAACCATTCCGCATCCGGAAACGCTGCGCGGTCGATCAGCGTGAGATGAAAACCGGTCATGTGCCATTCGATGTGCGAAAAAATGTGCTTGGCTGCGCCGAGCGGCTCCGGCGGCAGCGTGAGATTGGCGCGAAATTCTGCCATTACCTGCTCCGTGGAGCGCTTGCCCGGCAGGCTGGGCAGTTCCCACAAGCCAGCCAGTAAACCGGTGGCAGGCCGACGGCGCAGT
>CAKUME010000344.1 GCA_934667575.1 uncultured Eubacteriales bacterium
GGCTTTGGTTGCCGTCGCGCAGATCCACGCTGCACCACTGCGGTGCGCGCTCAATGTGATCCTTTTCTACCCATTTCAGATGCCGGCCGGGCGCCGGGAAATATCCGATTCCGTACTTGCTAATGTCCATAAAAAAATGACCATTCCTTTCGATGCACTGCTTTTATTTTATCACGAGAACAGGAAAAATGGAACAGGAAAATACGTTTTGCAAAAAAATTTCCGAAAAAACGCAAAAACCCGCCTGTGCGCAAGTTCGGCCTTTTCGGCCTTCTTTGCGCCCAAACGCTGGTTTTTGCTTCGTGCGGTTTTATTCTGCCGTTGCCGTTGCTGCGTTGGCAGCCGGTGCAGCGACCTTTTGTTCATCCGGGTCGGGGCGACGGGAGAAGTAGCCCGCCACGATCGGCCCGATGATCTGGTGCACCACCGTTGCGATCACGCATGGCAGAATGGCCATGGTGCCCGGGAACGCGGATTTTGCCAGCGTGCACGAAAGTCCGGAATTTTGCAGACCCACCTCCAGCGAAAGCGCGCGGGTCTTTTTTTCGTTAAAGTGGAAGAGCTTCGCGGTGCCGTAGCCGGCCAGCAGGCCGAGCACATGATGCAGCGCCACTGCGAGCACCGTCACGAGGATCACGGTTGCGCCGCTGGCCGAGAACTGCGCGCGGTTCGGTCCCACGCACAGGCCCACCACCAGCACGATGCAAAGCGTGGACATGAGCACCAGCGGGTCCTTGAGCTTGTCGGCCTTGTGGCCAAGCAGCGAATGCACGGCGATGCCGAGCAGGATGGGAAGCAGCACCACGAGGATGATGCTGATAAACATGTTCCAGAAGTTCACCGAGATCCATTCGCCGGCGAGCAGCAGGGTGAGCAACGGAGTGAGCAGCGGGGCGGCCAGCGTGGTGCACATGGTCATCGAGATCGAAAGCGCCACATCGCCCTTTGCGAGGAACGTCATCACGTTCGAGGCCGTGCCGCCGGGCACGCAACCGAGCAGCACCAGGCCCACCGCGATTTCGGAGCAGGTCTGCGCATCGCCCACGCCCAGCGCCTTGAGCAGCACCGCCACCAGCCAGCCAAAGCCGGCCATATAGATATACTGGCTGAAAAAGCCCACCACCACGTCGCCCGGGCGCTTGAGCACCAGCTTAAAGTCCGCCGTGGTCAGCGTCATGCCCATGCCGAACATGATCACGCACAGCAGGATGTTCACAAAGCCCAGCGACGGAAAGTTTTTGGCCAAAAACGGCACAAACGACAAATTGATCGAGATGTGTGCGTTCATCCACACAAACGGAGCCGGGCAGGCGAGCGAAAACGCCGCCATGAGCACGGTGAGCACCACCAGCTTGTTTTGTTTAAAAAAATTCCATGCCTTTTTCATTTTGCACTTTCCTTCCATTTCTTTTTGAATTCACGGCCCTTGGCGTTGGTTTCCTTCATGACCTCGATCATGCGTGCGCGGTTGACGCACTTCGGGCGATGGGCCCATTCGGTGGTCTGCGTAAACTTGTCGGCCATCTTGTCAAATTCGCTTTCGTCAATTTCCACATCGTCAAAGCAGACCGGCAAACCGACCGATGCGTTGAACTTCATGATGCGATCGAGCTCTTCGTAATCGCCCGCATACTGCTCCAGGCAGAGCACACCGAGCGATACCACTTCGCCGTGCAGATGATGATGGCCTTTTTCGGTCACGGTCGAACCGTAGTAAACGCAGTGCGCGATGGTGGAATTATAATAGTAATCGTCCTTGGTGGACATCATGTTCGACACAATGCCGGTGGAGATGATAATATCCAGCGTGACCTGATCGAGCGCATAGGAGGGTTTGTGCGCGCGAATGGATTCGAGTGCTTCGGCACCGTATTCGATCAGCGGATCGGTGCATACGCGGCTGATCTGCTTGCCCATGAGCGGGGTGTGGCTGAGTTTGTCGTC
>CAKUME010000345.1 GCA_934667575.1 uncultured Eubacteriales bacterium
CATTTTCCTCCACCATATAAATTTGGGCGGCAAAACCCGAAAAAGGCCAGCCCATTGCGATTTTTTCAAAAAAATTTTCCGAAAACGGTTGCAATTAAATCCGGAAGCCGCTATAATAGAAGAGACAAAGTGGTGAAAGGTGGGGGCAAACGGTGATTGGCGGGGATTCGGAACAGTCTTCCTCGTCCAACCGGCACGAATTATGCTGTTAGGCGAATTTCAACATAATATCGACGGCAAGGGCCGCATCATCATGCCTGCCAAGTTCCGTGAGGATTTGGGCGCCTGCTTTTACATCACCAAGGGCTTGGGCGGCTGTCTGTGGGCGTTTTCGCAAACGGAATGGGATGCGATCGTGCATAAGTTCAACGAAATGCCGATCGTGGAAAGCCGCGAAATTACCCGGTATTTCTTCTCCGGTGCCACCGACGCCCAGCCGGATGCCCAGGGGCGCATCTTAATTCCGCAAAAGCTCCGCACCTACGCCGGGCTCGATAAGGACGTGACCATGGTGGGGCTCAATAATCGCGTGGAAATTTGGAACACCGAGCGCTGGAACCGCGTGAATGATGCCATGGATGAGCAGGCGGTGGAAGAAAAAATGGCGCAGCTGGGCTTTTGACGCCCGAAAAAATGAACGAAAGGGGGAGCGGTAGTGGAATTTGAACATCGGCCGGTATTATTGAACGAAGCGCTGGACGGGCTGGGTGTCCAACCCGACGGAGTTTATCTGGACGGCACCGCAGGCGGCGGCGGACATTCCGGCGCCATTGCCGCGCGCCTGGCGGGCGGACGGCTCATTGCCGTCGATCAGGACCCGGACGCGATCGAAATTTTGCACGAGCGCCTCGGCGGCAACCCGCATGTGACGATCGTGCAGGATAATTTTCGCAATATCGACCGCATTGCGGAGCGCTTGCAGCTGCCGCCGCTCAACGGCGTGCTGCTCGATATCGGCGTTTCGTCGCACCAGCTGGACACCCCGGAGCGCGGCTTTTCGTATCACGCCGATGCGCCGTTGGACATGCGCATGAGCCAGAGCGGCACCACCGCCGCACAGCTGGTGAATACGCTTCCGCCATCGGAGCTCACGCGCATTTTTCGCGAATACGGCGAGGAACGCTACGCGGCGGCGATTGCTCACAAGATTGGCGCCGAGCGGACAAGCCGCCCGATTGAAACCACCGCGCAGCTCACGGACGTGATTCGCGCGGCGATTCCGGCGCGTGCCTGCCGCGAAAACGGGCATCCGGCACGCCGTGTGTTTCAGGCGCTGCGCATCGCCGTCAACGGGGAGCTTGATGCGCTCAACGAAGGGCTCGACGCTGCATTCCGTGCGCTGGCCATCGGCGGGCGGCTCGCCGTGATCACGTTCCATTCGCTCGAAGACCGCATGGTCAAGCAGCGCATGGCATCGTGGTGCGAGGGCTGCACCTGTCCGCCGGAGTTTCCGGTGTGCGTGTGCGGCAAAAAGCCGCGCGCCGAACTGGTTTTCCGCAAACCGGTGGAAGCATCCCCCGAAGAACTGAACCAAAATCCGCGAAGCCGGAGCGCCAAACTGCGCGTTTGCCGCAAGCTCCGGGAACACGAACGAGAGGAGTGACCAGAACGTGAGTCAAAATACCGCATATGATTTCGACCGATTTATGCCCCAAACCAAACCGCAGACGCCCCCCAACGACAACGTGGTGCGGCTGCCGGTCAAAAAACAAAAGCAGAAACCGCAGCGCGGCCGCATGGTTCGGGTAGTGGCAATTTGCGCCGTGTGCTTTATGCTGTTTGGCGCAGTTATTTATAACGAAATGACCATCAACGAGCTGAACACCGGCATTCAGTCCGCGAGCACGAAGCTGGATCATTCCCAAAACGAATATATCCAGCTCCAAATGGCCGCCCAGTCGCGTATCACGCTCGACGAGGTGGAAAAATACGCAGTCA
>CAKUME010000346.1 GCA_934667575.1 uncultured Eubacteriales bacterium
GTTCCGAAACATTTCCGTTGGCGGAGCCTTCGGTTCCCTGTTGTTTTCTGACGCTCCGGTCGTCATTCCGGCGTCACAGGACGCACTGCTGCTCGGTCGGCTTGTGTATGAAAATCGTTTTTCCAACGCGGAATATCTGGAATCTCTGATTCACTGCTACACCATTGCTTTGATGCAGTCCCATCAATCCGCATCTTCGCCGGAACGTGCCGTTCAAAAAATGGTTGCGGACATTGCCGCAAATGCCTTGCATATCGATTTCAGTTTGGCGCATATTCTCCGTTCATCCGGCTACGCCGAAGACTATATCCGATCCAAATTTAAAGCGGTCACACATTCGACGCCGATCGAATTTTTAACCCATATTCGAATCGAGCATGCGTGCCGGCTGATGAATATTTATGGCAGTGAAATGAATATTACAGAAATCGCCACCCAAAGCGGCTATTCCAATTCCGCCTACTTTTCGCGCGTTTTTAAAAATGTGATGGGATGCAGCCCACTGCAATACAAAAAGCAGCACGGTGCGTCCACGTCCAACATGATGCGATAGAAAAAATATCGCCCACCTGCGCACGGCGGTTCGCACGCAGATGGGCGATGAATATGAAATCGGGTTCAGTTTTCGTTTTCGCCGCGCAGCATCCGGTTGAATTCCTCCTCCGAAATCACCGGCACTCCCAGCTGCGTGGCCTTGGTCAGTTTGCTCCCGGCATCCGCTCCGGCAAGCACATATGCGGTCTTTTTCGACACCGAACCGGACACCTTGCCGCCGTTTTGTTCAATCAATGCCGATGCTGCGCTGCGCGTGTAGGTGGGCAGCGTGCCGGTGAGCACAAAAGTCATTCCGGCAAAGCGATCGCCTTTTTCCGCTTCCAGACAATTCATATTCACGCCGAGCGCAGCCAGCCGCTGAATCAGCTCGGTGGTTTGCGGCTGCGCAAAAAAGTCCACCAAGCTTTCCGCAATAATGCCGCCGAAGCCATCCAGTGCAGCAATCTCGTCTGCCGATGCGGTTTGCAGCCGATCCATGGTGCGAAAATGTTCCGCAAGCAGCTTGGCGGTTTTCTGCCCAATGTGACGGATGCCCAATGCGAAGATCAGCTTGCCCAAATCATTTTTGCGCGAAGCGTCAATCGCGCGCAGCAGATTGGCCGCCGACAGCTTGCCCATGCGATCGATCTCCGCCACCGGATCGGCCTCCAGCTCATATAAATCCGCCGGAGAATGCACCAGCCCGTGCCCGATCAGCTGCTCGGCGACTGCAACGCCCAGCCCGTCGATATCCATTGCGTCGCGCGAAGCAAAATGGATCAAATTGCGCAGCAGCTGTGCCGGGCATTCGGGATTGATGCAGCGCACCGCCACTTCGTCCGATTCGCGAATCACCCGGCTCCCGCAGGAGGGGCAGGTTTCCGGCAGGTGATACGGCACACTTCCGTCTGCATGTGCCTGCACCGACACCACCTCCGGAATGATGTCGCCTGCCTTGCGCAGAATGACCGTGTCGCCAATGCGCAGATCCTTTTCCGTAATATAATCCTGATTGTGCAGCGTCGCGCGTGACACGGTCGTGCCGGCCAGCGTGACCGGCGCAAAAATACCGGTTGGCGTCAACACGCCGGTGCGCCCCACCTGCACCGAGATATCCAAAAGCGTGGTCTGCTTTTCCTCCGGCGGATATTTGAACGCAACCGCCCAGCGCGGAAATTTTGCCGTGCTGCCGAGCTGCGCGCGCTGCGCAAAATCGTTTACTTTTACCACCGCGCCGTCAATGCCGAACGCCAACCCGTCGCGCTGCGCGCCGATCCGGCGAATTTCCGCCCGCACTTCATCGGCCGTGCGGCACACCCGATAAAACGGAATGATGTGCAGCCCCTGGCTGCGCATATATTCAAGCGACTGCGCATGCTCCGTCAGCGTAAAGC
>CAKUME010000347.1 GCA_934667575.1 uncultured Eubacteriales bacterium
ATTCTGCGGCTGGCGATTTATGAAATCTGCTATGAATCGGATGTGCCGACGGGCGTGGCCATTAACGAAGCGGTGAATCTGGCAAAAAAATATGCACCGGTGGAAGACGCCAGCTTTGTGAACGGACTGCTGGGCGCAATGGTGCGCAAGTTGGAAAACGAAAAAGCGAAGCAGGCGGGCGCGCAGTCCGCGCCGGATGCCGAATCGGTCGGGCAATGAGCGGCGAAAGCAGGGAGCATCACGAATGAGCTGCATTTTGGGCTTGGATACCAGTAACTATACCACCTCAACTGCGCTGTTTGACGGCACGACCATGCGGCAGGAAAAACGGCTGCTTCCGGTGAAACCGGGCGGTTTGGGGCTGAAGCAGAGCGATGCGGTGTTTCATCATACGCAGCAGCTCCCGGAGCTGCTGGAACGACTGATGGCGCAGAGCGACCGGCAGCCGGATGCGGTCGCCGTTTCCACTCGCCCGCGCGCGGTGGAAGGCTCTTATATGCCCTGCTTCACGGTAGGGCATGGGATGGCACGCGGCGTTGCGGCGGCGCTGCACGTTCCTGTTCTGGAATTTTCGCATCAGCAGGGGCATATTGCGGCGGCACTTTATTCCTGCGGCCGAACCGATTGGATCGGCACGCGTTTTTTGGCATTTCATGTGTCGGGCGGTACCACCGAGGCGCTGCTGGTGGAGCCGGACGGTGAGCAGCCGTTGGCCGTGACGCTGGCGGCGGCTTCGTTGGATTTAAAGGCCGGGCAGGCGATTGATCGCGCCGGGGTCATGCTGGGGCTGGCGTTTCCGGCCGGTCGGGAATTGGACGCGCTGGCGCAGAAAAGCACGCGGCAATTCCGCATTCGCCCGGTGATGAACGGCTGTAATTGTTCCCTTTCCGGCATCGAAAATAAGTGCAATCGGATGTTTGCCGAGCATGAAGCGCCGGAAGATATTGCGGCATTTTGCATCCAATCCATTTGCGCGGCGCTGGAAGGCATGGCAGACGCCTTGCAAAAGCAATATGGGCCGCTGCCGATGGTGTTCGCGGGCGGCGTGTCGTCCAACCATTACATCCGTTGCCGGATGAGCGAAAAATATGGCGCGCATTTTGCGGAACCGGTTTATTCGTGCGACAATGCCGCCGGAGTGGCCTATTTGGGCTGGAATCAGCTCCGGGCCCAGCAATAAAAATGCAAAACGAAGGGAGGGGCTCGGATGATGCTGGAACCCACCGTGCTGACCGTATCGCAAATTACCACTTATATCCGATCCCTGCTGGAGGGTGACGCGCATTTGAGCAGCGTATATATTGCAGGCGAGATCTCAAATTTTAAGGATCATATGAGCTCCGGGCATTGGTATTTTTCGCTGAAAGACGAATATGCCGTGGTTCGTGCAGTGATGTTCCGCAGCGCGAACCAGCGGCTGCGCTTTCATCCGGAAAACGGCATGCATGTGATCGTGCGCGGCCGAATCTCGGTTTATGACCGCGACGGCGCGTATCAGCTTTATGCCGAGAATATGCAGCCCGACGGCGTGGGCGCCGCAGCGCTGGCGTTTGAGCAGCTGCGGAAAAAGCTGGAGGCGGAGGGGTTGTTTCGGCTCGACCGAAAAAAGCCGCTTCCTTTGTGTCCGGCAGTGGTTGGCGTGATCACATCGCCAACCGGCGCGGCGCGGCGCGATATTGAAAATGTGCTGGCACGGCGGTTTCCGCTGGCGGAAGTTCGGCTTGCACCGGTGTTGGTGCAGGGGGCGCAGGCGCCGGAGCAGCTTGCCGCAGCCATTCGTGCACTGAATGCAGACGGCCGCGCCGAGGTGATCATTCTGGGCCGCGGCGGCGGCGCAGCCGAAGAATTGGCTGCGTTCAATGACGAACAAGTGGTGCGTGCAGTAGCCAATTCCCGCATTCCGATTATTTCGGCTGTGGGACATG
>CAKUME010000348.1 GCA_934667575.1 uncultured Eubacteriales bacterium
CGCCTTGGCCGGGGGTTCATTCGTTATTCGTCCACCGGAATTTTCTGCATCTGTTCGATCTTGCGGCGATAAACCTCTTTATTTTGTACTTAGCCGCCTTGCCGCTGTAAAGCTTCAATCGGGTTCAGTGATGCCGCTTTCACGGCCGGATATAACCCAAATGCACTGCCGCAGACCACGGCTGCGCCGAGACCGATTGCACAGGACTGGATGGATACTTGAATGGACAGATGGCCGATATGCGCCAGCAACCGGATTAACAGCCATCCGATGGCAATGCCCAATAAGCTGCCCAGCACCGACACCATGGCCGCTTCTGCGAGAAACTCCAACTGAATTGCCCAGCGCGGCGCACCAATGGACTTTTTGATGCCAATCTCACGCGTTCGCTCACGAACCGAAATGAGCATATTGGTCATAATATTTAGGCACGCAACAAACAACGAGATGCCGCCAATCAAGGTCAGAAGGACCGTGATTCCGTTCATGAGCTTTTCGAGTGCGCCTTTTTGTTGCGCGAGACTTTGCACGCGATATGCACCGGTGTTATGAAAATATCGGCCCATCAGCCACGGCAGCCGATCTGCCAGCGACGATTTTTCTGCGCTGCGAAACTGCACGATCACCTGTTGATATGAATCCAGCCCCAATTCCTGCTGCAATGCGGAATACGGGATATAAACAAAGCCCGGAATATAGCTTTGCAGCGAATTTTGCAGCAGTCCGGATGAAGATGAAACGCCGATAATGGTACAGGTTATGGTCTGCCCCCCAACGGAAAATGCGATCTCCTGTCCAATTGCACTTTCTTCATGGAACATTTGGGCGGCCATGTGATCGTCAATCATACACACCGATGCACCGGCCTCCACATCGGATTTTTGCAGCGAGCGACCCTCGGAAATTTGCAGGGAAATGATATTGCCAACACCTTCGTCCACCCCGAAAATCAATGCGTTTTTGCTTTGCTCGGCCGAATCGCTATAGGTCGAAATGGTGACGACCAGCGGCATCACATATTGGATATCATTCACCTGCCGCAAAAAACGGATTTCTTCCTCGGTCATTGAGGCGGAGGGATCGGTGTGCGAAATCAGTGCGCCACCCAGCCCCAGATTTTGCAGTTCATGCGCCATGGTCTGCGTGCCAAAGGCACCGAGCGAACGAATCACAATCACAGAACAGGTGCCAATGGCAATGCCGATGATCGTGAGCAGCGTCTTTTTCCAAGAGGTACAAATTCGGCGCAGCGCCATTTTGATGCAATCCATCACTGATTATCCTCCAAAAAGCATAGACGAATGCGAGCATGCTGCGCTAAATTCTCCGGATTTTGGAGCACCACATCGCCGGGCTGTAACCCGCTTGCCACAATGTAACCGGATTCGGTTTCTTTTCCAAGCGTGACGGTCTGGCGCACTGCACGACCATTTTCGGCACGATATACGTATTCTGCGCAGGTTTCATCAATTTGGACGCAGCTATATGGAATCACGATGACATTTTGCAGCTCCTGTGTTTGAATCTGGGCAGCCACGGTAAAGCCCGGCTTCAGCGCCTCGTCGGCATCTGTAACGGTCACATCCACCTCTACGGTGCTTTTTGCATCGCTTTGCACGGTTGCTTCGGATGCAATTTTCGCAACTTTGCCGCAATAGGTTCGTGCAATGCCTTTTCCGGTTAGAAAAACGGCTTGCTCTTCTTTTACCGAACCGATTTCATCCTCCGAAATGGCCAACCGCACACGCTTTTCTCCCCCATTGGAAATTTGAAACAACGGCTGCTCCGTGTTGCTGAGTTCCCCTTCGTGCAGGTTTACCTGTGTAACGGTGCCGGACTTTGGTGCGCGAATATAATACGGCAACAGATCATTTTGCGTGAGCCCCTGCATCAAACCGTTTTGCAGCGAACCGGCC
>CAKUME010000349.1 GCA_934667575.1 uncultured Eubacteriales bacterium
GTATTACATTACCGCACAGGTAACCAACAGCATGGGCGACACCGCTCAGATCAAGCTGCCGGTTATTTTGAACGACGAAGCCGCCGCCCGGCCGGTGATTCAGCTCACCGAGGGACTGGTTTATTTGAAAACCGGCGATTCGTTCCGGCCGGCGGATTATCTGAAATCCGTTTCGGTGGGGGATCGGACGGAAAGCACCGCCGGAGTGACCTGGGAAAGCAATGTGGACACGGCACAGGCCGGCAGTTATTTTGTCACCTACACCGTTTCGTCCGGCGGCGTGACCGGCACGGCGATGCTGTCGGTGATTGTGGAATGAGCGGGAGGGGCTTTGAATGAAAAAGGAACAACAAACCACACAGCTTTCCGATATTTCGCCCTACTGCCTGGCTCGCACCGTGCTCCGCAACATTTGGATGGTTGTGCTGTCGGCGCTCACCTGTGTCATGGGCGCGCTGCTGTATACGCAGCAGGTATATCAGCCGACGTATCGCGCATCCATGACCTATGCGGTGATTTCCAAACAGGAATCCTACTTTTCCAGCGCGGCTTTGTCGGCAGCACGCGAAGTTTGTTCGGTTCTGACGGAATTGATTCAGAGCGACGTGGTGCTGGATGATGTGCGCGCCGATTCGCCGGAAAGCGCCGATTTTAATGGAAAAATCACTGCCACACAGGTGGCGGAAAGCAATTTTATTGTGATCACCGCCGACGCGGATTCTCCCAAGGAAGCGTTTTTTGCACTGCGTGCGCTGGTAAATCAGTTTCCGTCGTTTTCCAGCTATATTTCCAAAAATTCGATCGTGCATCAAATTCAAGGGCCCAGCGTGGCATCGGCGCCGATCAATCCCATTAACCGAACCAAGATCGTGCGGCTGGCCGGAGCCGCCGGGGCGCTGCTGATGGCGGCGCTGCTTTGTGTGATTTCGGTGATGCGTGGAACGATTCAAACACGCAGCGGCGCGCGGCATTTGCTGGACGCCACGGTGCTGGCCACCATTCGGCACGAGCGCAAGCAGCGCACACTGAAATCCTGGTTTAAGCACAACACCAGCGCGCTGCAAGTGTTCTCCCCCACCATCAGCTTTGCCTATTCCGAGCAGATCACGGCGATCTGCGCGCAGCTGGAGCATGAAAAAGAAGCGCGCCAGCGTTCCATTTTTCTGGTAACCGGTGTGGGCGAAAATGAAGGCAAGTCCACGGTGGCAGCCAACATTGCCTCCGCGCTGGCGCTGAAAGGCCAAAAGGTCGTGCTGCTGGATGCAGACTTCCGCAAACCGGCAATGAACTTGATTTTTAATCACGCCTATCGTGCCAAGCTGCCGTTAAACCAGCTGCTGCGGAAACCGATCAATCAGGAAAACACCTTGCAGTGCATTCAGCGCCATGCACGCACGGGCGTTTATATGATGTTCCCCCGCACGGCGGACGCCGATGCCGCAAATATGATTGGCAGTGAGTCGATGCGGCAGCTGCTTGCGCAGCTGCGCGGCTTTGACTATGTGATCATCGATTCGCCGCCAATGGGCTTCTTCCCCGATGCGGAAGCATTGGCCGACCTTTCGGATGCCTCGCTGATGGTGGTGCGGCAGGATGTGACTCCGGCCTGCGCGCTCAACGATGCCATTGATGCGCTGCGCGCTTCCTCCTCGGCGTTTCTGGGATGCGTGCTCAACGATATGCGCCTCCCGGTGACCGACAGCCGCTCCTATGGCTACGGCTACGGTTACGGGCATCGGTACGGACGCAATTACCACTACGGCGACCATGAACCGGCCTCCCCGGCGCACAAGCAATAACGAAAGGAGCCTATATAACTATGGAATCCGAACATTCGGTTCAGCCCATCAATCTCAGCGACCTTATTTCCGGTTTTTTGCGCTGCGCCAAACGGTTTATTCTGCTTTTCATTG
>CAKUME010000350.1 GCA_934667575.1 uncultured Eubacteriales bacterium
GAACGGCTTTGCTTCATAAAAAACGCACCTGTTCCCCCTCGGCGGGTTGCGACACATCCGTGGCAACAGGCCAGCTGCACGGCACACAGCCAAAATCGAGTCCTGCCTTTTGCGCCTGCGTGTGCTGTGCGGCACGCGGAATATTGTAGCGCTTACCGTCCTTCATAAAATGGGCGCCGGTTTGATGGAAGCGGAACGGAACGGCTTTGTCTGCACATTGGCGGCGCAGCGCGACGACCCAATCATAGCTGCATAGGCGGGCGTTCGTACCGGACTCGCCGCCCACCGAGACTTCCTCGATGGAACGACCGAGATATGCGGAAATATCCAGCCGTTCCAGCAGCGGGGCGGCGATAATGGCGCGATGCTTGATCGGCAGCGCAAGAAAAACCGGCAAACGCGCATCGGCCCGTGCCTGATTCTCTACCGTGCAGCCAATTCGCACATTATCGTAGCCGTCGCCCCAGTCGGGCGGCAAACACTGCGCCAACCGGTCGATGCGCTTGGTGAAGAAGAAAAAGAAGCAATCGCTGCGCCGGCGAATCATGCGCCAGCAATCCGGCCGCCATTCATCCGCATCGCGCAGCAAAAAGTCGGAGGTAAAACAAGTGAACACCATGCGCCCGGGCGGAATTTTGTAGCTGCCGTCCCGCTTTTGTCGGACGGGCAGGTCAAAGTTCGCCGTTTTGCGGCACAGGCTGCTGGCCACTGCTGCACCATATCTTTCGTCTTGGCGGTAAACATAGCAGTATTTACACCCGGGGCTGATCTTGGTGCAGCCATGCCATGGGTTCCAGTTGGCGGATTCGGGGACTGTGGATGCAATCGTTTGTTCTGTATTCATCGTCCAATTCAGTGTCCGGATGTTTATATACCGGACGGCTCTTCAGCTTTCTGCCCCGTCGCACCGTCATTGGGGCGGTGTTAGCCGCGCGGCCAACCGATTGACCGCTGCCGCACGGGGCGTTGTTGG
Organism: uncultured Eubacteriales bacterium; assembly: GCA_934667575.1. Taxonomy (GTDB): domain Bacteria; phylum Bacillota; class Clostridia; order Oscillospirales; family Acutalibacteraceae; genus RGIG4076. The sequence continues at coordinate 974 of CAKUME010000350.1, forward strand.
ATGCACCGGAAATTTGCCGCAGAATATTCCGCGGCGCAAAGCGAAAATGGAGGGCGCGCTTGCGGGAGCGGTGCTTGCATATTCATAAAATGAAAAATCCGAAAGCGATTGCTTTCGGATTTTTGGTGCGAGTGATGGGACTTGAACCCATACGTCGTACAACACACGCACCTCAAACGTGCCTGTCTGCCAGTTCCAGCACACTCGCATATCACACGGCCGTTCCACTCAACGACCTATCAAAATGAAGCGAAGATTGTTCGACATGAATGAGGTGACTGCCGACTTCGTTTCAACGCATTTAATTATATCACGTTGTTTTCGGTTTGTCAACCGTTTTTGCGAATTTTTTTGCGAAATCAGGCGAAAACTTACTTCGCTCATCTTGGAAGCAAATGCAATGCAAAGGCGGTTGACGCCACACGCCTCATGCGTGTTTTCCGGCTCCGCCGTGACCCCGACATAACAGCCGATCGCGGCGCCGCGTGAAACCGGCCGGTCTGCCGATTGTGTGTGAACCAAAACAAAAACGGAGCGGTGCGTGCCTTTGCGGCTTACGCATCGCTCCGTTTTTCTCTTTTAGCGCGACGAGGCGCGGTCACTGATTTGCACGAATACGGTGGGCGAACCATACACCCAGCAGCCATCGCCGCCGCGAATGACCGCCTTCACCGGAATCTCATATTTGCCATTGGTGGGGTTGGACGAAAGGTCGGCTCTGAGGGTGATATCCTTTTCGGTGATCTTCTCCATCTCGGACTCGGGGCCGGTGATTGTGATCGAAACCGATGAGGTGAGCACATCCACCTGCTGATCGGCGGCTGCCGACACCGTGGAAATGTTCGTGACGTCATAGGTTTTGGTGACCATGCCCGAAAGGTTCACGGTGGCGGTCACGGTATCCATGCCGCTTTCGTTGATACTGCCATCGGGC
>CAKUME010000351.1 GCA_934667575.1 uncultured Eubacteriales bacterium
GGCAGCAAACCATTCACATGTCGCTGCCCAGCCTCACCTCGCTGATCACCATCATGAGCATTTTGGGCATCGGCGGCCTGTTCGGCGGCGACATTGGCCTGTTCTACCAAATCCCGCGCAACATCGGCGTGCTGTATCCCACCACCGATATCATTAACACCTATGTGTATCGCGGCCTGGCGGGCGGCGACTACGGCATGAGCTCCGCCACCGGTCTGGTGCAGTCGGTGGTCGGCCTGGTGCTGGTGGTGGCCACCAATCTGGTGGTGAAAAAAATCTCGCCCGAAAACAGTATGTTCTAACAAAATGCCGGAAAGGAGCCGCAACCCCATGCAAGATTCCATGCGCGATCACGTTTTTCGCCGCGGCAGCCGGTATAAGCTGCTCATCCATCTCTTTTTTCTCATAACCAGTCTCACATTCATCCTCCCGCTGGTGATGGTCATTTCGATCTCGTTTTCGAGCGAAGCGTCGGTCACGGCGGTGAACGCGGGCGGCTACAGCCTGCTCCCCAAGGAGTTTTCGCTCGATGCCTACCGTTTGGCGTTCAAAAACCCCACGCAGGTGGTCAACGGCTACATTGTGACCATTGCCGAGTCGTTCATCGGCACGTTCCTCACCTGTGTGGTGGCCGGCATGGTGGCCTATCCGCTTTCGCGCAGCAACTTTGCCTACAAAGGGCCGATCACGTTTTTCATCTTTTTCACCATGCTGTTCGGCGGCGGCACCATTCCCACCTACATTGTTTACACCCGTTGGTATCATCTGGGCGATACCTTTTGGATCTATATTCTGCCCGGCATCGCGGGCGGTGCGTGGAACACGCTCATGATCCGCACGTTTTTCAAAAGCGTGCCCGAATCGCTGTTTGAATCCGCCAAAATCGACGGAGCACGCGAGCTGACCACGTTTTTCAAAATTGCCGTGCCGCTTTCCAAGCCGGTGTTTGCCACCGTGGCGTTCATGATGCTTGTCGGCAAGTGGAACGACTGGCAAACCTCGCTGATCTATATCCGCAATCAGAACCTCTACACGCTGCAATATTTCCTCCAGCGCATTCTCAACGAAGCGGCGTTCCTCAAGAGCATCGCCAGCATGGAAGGCGGCGGCCGAATTGATATTTCGCAATTCGAGCAGCCCACCGAAACGCTCAAATATGCGCTCTGCGTGATTGCGGCCGGCCCCATGCTCGCCATTTTCCCGTTCTTTCAAAAGTATTTTTCCAAGGGCATGACCATCGGCGCGGTCAAAGGCTGACCGCACCGCCCGCTTTATCATTGTTACATTGGTGTTTTGCCGCGGCGCGCACGGCTGGACATATAAAGAGAGTACAACAAAAAACCATTAAGCAAGACAGGAGAAACGAATGTTATGAATAAAATTCTTTCCGGAGCGCTGGCTGCGCTGCTGACGGCGGCAACCGTGCTCACCGCGGCTTCGTGCAGCGGCAAAACGACCTCGTCGGGCAACACCCCCTCCAAAATGGATGCGACTTCGACGCCTTCGCAGGCCGAAGAACTCAAGCCGGTCACGCTCACCTATTGGATTATGGGTAAAGGAGAACAGAAAGATTCCCAAAAAGTGTGGGCACAAATGAACGAGGAGCTGGCCAAGGTGCTCCCGAACACGCAGCTCAACATTGTGAATGTGACCGGTGCGGAATACAAGGATAAATGGCTCAAGGCGTGTGCCGCGCAGGACAAGATCGATCTTGCGTGGTCGGGCTACACCCATTCGCTGCCTGACGATGTGAGCAAGGGCGCGCTGATGCCGCTCGATGATCTGATTGCGAACTATGGCGCGGATGTGCAGAGCTATTTTGGTGACGATTTGCTGAACATTCATCGTTCGGCCGACGGCAAGCTCTATTTCATTCCGGCATGGCAGGGCTTGGTT
>CAKUME010000352.1 GCA_934667575.1 uncultured Eubacteriales bacterium
GCTCCATATATTGCTCATCGCGCACGCAGATGACCACCGGCGCGGGTTCGTTTGAGGCATATAAATTCATTTCGAAACTCCTTTCGGTCTGGGATCGGGTTCATCGGAATGGGTACCTGTTTTTTCGTACGAAGATATTATAGCAGCGAAATTTTTCGAATTAACGAAAAATGCGTAGATTCCGCGTGACTTTTTCATGAATTTTTTATGTCGGGCGGCGGGCTTGCGTTTCACGCGCAAATCATGTATAATAGAAATCGATTTCGGATAGGGGGCAAGCATTTTGTATTCACATCATTATCACTACGCCGCATTTGACATGGACGGTACGCTGCTGGACTCGATGCAGTATTGGCGGCACAGCATCGAGGAATTTTTGCGTGCGCACGGCTCCAACGCGGAGGCGGTGGAACTTCAGGAAAAGCTGTCGGCGATGCCGATTGCCTCGGGCATTGCGTTTGTGCAGGATGTGTGCCGAGAAGCGGGGATTCGCGCGATGACCTGGGAGGACGACATGGCGATTATGAAAGCGCACTACGCGCACGACATTCGGCCCAAACCCGGTGTGACCGCGTTTTTGCAGGAGCTGAATCGCAGCGGCGTGCCCATGTGCGTGGCCACCGCCACGCCGCGCGAGCTGGCCGAGTTTGCGCTGCGCGTGGCCGGGCTCGACTCCTATTTCGACTTTGTGCTGGGACCGGAGGATTATCCGCTGGGCAAGAGTGACCGCGCGGTTTTTGACGGAATTTTGGCCCGGTTTGGCAGCACGGCCGCCGACACCGCCATTTTTGAGGATGCGCTTTATAGCCTGCGCACCGCAAAATCGGTCGGATTTTACTGCGTGGGCATCGCCGACCCCACTGCGGAAGCGCACCGCGACGAGATTCGGCAGCTTGCAGACGAATATTACGAAACCTACGCGGGCTAACCGGCCGCGCCAACGGAATTTTGGGCAAGAAAAAACGGCGTTTCGCCGTTTTTTCTTTGTGCCCCTAAGCGCGCGGAGAATAAATTACTCACCCGATTCCGAGGGCGCGTCTTTTCCAAGCGCGGCGAGCGGTTCCACCCATTCGCCGTTCTTTTTTATTTGCAGATGCAGATGCACTTCGTCTACCGTTTCGGACGGGATATCGTTCACCACGCCGAGCACTTGGCCGCCGATGACGGAATCCCCCGCTTTGACGGACGGATTGCTCCCCAGCCCGCAGTAGTACACCTCCAGATTGCCGTGGCGAATGACCAGCACATGGCCGAGGAGCGGATCCTCATAGAATTTTTCCACCTCGCCGCGTCCCACTGCGAGCACGTTGCCGCCTTTTACCGCCGCGATATCGACGCCCAAATGCGCGCGCCAGTCGCCGAAGGTTTGCGAATAGGCCGACTTACCGAACGGCTTGAGAATGCGGCCATTGATGGGCATCATATACTTTTCGGGCATGGAAACCACCGGCGGCTCCGAAACCGGCTCCGACGATGCCGGCGGTTCCGAAACCGCGGGTGCGGATGATACCGGTTCCGACAACACCGGCGCGGCGGACGAAGCCGGGTGCGACGAGGCAGCCGCGGGTGTTTGCGACGACGGCGCAATGCTTTCGGCCGGAATGCCGCTCACCGGCCGATTGGCGGCAACGGATGCGGCGGATGAGGTTGTGCGGGCCGATGCGGGCTTGCGCAGACTTTGGATACTGTCGTAGGTCGCCCAGGCCGACGCGCCGATTGCCGTGAGGCAGATGGCCAGCGCAATGTAAAACCCGGCGCCCTGTTTTTTTGGATTGGGTTGTTGATTGGAACGAAACATGATCTTTGCACCTCCGCGGTTATTGTTGCCGCAGAAAATGCAAAATATGCGG
>CAKUME010000353.1 GCA_934667575.1 uncultured Eubacteriales bacterium
GGGCTGCACCCTCCGTACAAAGGCAAAGGATCTGGATTTTTACGCGCGCAAGTGCGCGGAAAAGCTTGGCGTAACGCTTTGTGAGGTCAAGGATTGGCAATGCTGCGGCGGCGTTTTCGTCACATCCAAAGACGAAATCGCCACCAAGCTGTCCAGCGTGCGCGCGCTTGCGGCCGCTGCGGCCGAAAACCAGCCTTTGGTCACGGTATGTTCAGCCTGTCACAACGTGATTAAGCAGACCAATTACGCAATGCAGAACGACTCGGATTTTGCGGCGAAGGTCAACGCCTATATGGCGCAGGACAAGAACCCGATCGCACCTTATCAAGGCGAAACGCAGGTGTATCATTATTTGGAGCTGCTGCGTGACGTGATCGGGTTCGACCGCGTGCGCGAAGCAGTGGTGCGGCCGCTCACCGGCAAAAAGATTGCCGCCTATTACGGCTGCCTGCTGCTGCGCCCCGGCAAGGTAATGAGCATGGACGACGTGGAAAATCCGAAGATCATGGAGGATTTTATCCGCGCGCTCGGCGCCGAACCGGTGATTTATGCGCGCCGCAACGAGTGCTGCGGCGGCTACGTTGCGCTCGAGGATCCCGAGTCTGCGCACAAAAAGAGCGCGGCCGTGGCCGAAAACGCGGCGATCCAGGGAGCGGAGGCCATTGTAACGGCGTGCCCGCTGTGCAAGTATAATCTGGTCAAAAACGGAAGTCCGCTTCCGGTCGTATACTTTACCGAGCTGCTTGCAGAGGCGCTCGGCGTAAAGGAGGATATCCATGCAGAATAAACAAGAACGCGAAAAGGAGCAGGTCCTCCGCATGAGCGGTGTGAATCCGCTCAAATGCATGCGCTGCGGCAAATGCTCCGGCACCTGTCCTTCCTACGATGAGATGGAATACCATCCGCATCAGTTTGTATACATGGTGGAAATCGGCGATATCGAAACGCTGATGAAGTCGAAATCGATCTATCAATGTCTTTCGTGCTTCGCCTGCGTGGATCGCTGTCCCCGCGGCGTGGAGCCTGCCAAGCTGGTCGAGGCCCTGCGCCTGATGGTCATCCGCGAAAAGGGTGCCAATCACCTCAAAGCCGACGATATTCCGGCGCGGTTGGATGACGATATGCCGCAGCAGGCCATCGTGAGTGCGCTGCGCAAATATTCAAAGTAAGGGAGGAGAAGCAAAACCATGCAAAGAATCGGAGTATTTGTCTGCCACTGCGGCACCAACATCGCCGGTACGATCGACGTGAAAGCAGTTGCAGAAGCAATCAAAAACGAGCCGGGTGTTGTTTTCTCCACGGATTATCAATACATGTGCTCGCAGGCGGGGCAGAACATCATTAAGGATGCGATCCGCGATTATAAGCTGACCGGCATCGTGGTATGTTCATGTTCGCCGCGTATGCACGAGGCCACGTTCCGCAAAACTGCGGCGGCGGCCGGGCTCAACCCCTATATGGTCGAAATTGCCAACATCCGTGAGCAGTGTTCGTGGGTGCACAAGGATATGCCCACCGGCACCGCCAAGGCGATCATCCTCGCCAAGGCTGCGGTTGCCAAGGTGAACCTCAACGCGCCGCTCACGCCAGGCGAAAGCCCCGTAACCAAGCGCGCGCTCGTGATCGGCGGCGGTATCGCCGGCATTCAGACCGCGCTCGACATTGCCGACGCGGGCTTCCCGGTGGATATCGTAGAAACCAAGCCGACCATCGGCGGCAAAATGGCGCAGCTCGACAAAACGTTCCCCACGCTCGACTGCGCGGCCTGCATTCTGACCCCCAAAATGGTGGATGTGGCGCAGAATGACAAGATTCGCATCTATTCTTATTCCGAAGTCACTGCGGTGA
>CAKUME010000354.1 GCA_934667575.1 uncultured Eubacteriales bacterium
GCGACCGACTGGTTCAGGCCCTTGCCGCCCATATGCTGGGCGTAGCCATTGGAATGTTCGGTTTCCCCCGCGGCCAGCGTGGATTCCATGCGGTCGGCCAGCGCGGCCAGATCGGCGGGCGTGGTGTGCAGCAGCGCATGGCGCAGCGCGCAGCGGCGCTCGTGGGTGAGCCCGCGCCAATGGAACGAATCGGCCGTCGCGCCTTTCAGCCGCGGAGTGAGCAGCGGCGAAGCATCGGACACTGCGCCGATGATAAACCCGGTGAGATCGGGCGCACCGGCCGCAAACGTGCGCAGAAAATCGCCGCAGGTCAGATATTTTTGCAGCGACTGCGCACCGTTCGGGTCGCGATAGGAGTAGCAGCACAGCAAACCGGAGTCACGCGCAAGCAGCCCGACGCCGTATGCCCCACCCTGCACACGCACCACGTTCCACAAATGGGCCAGGCTCACAATGCGTGCCGCGAGCGGCAGTGCGCCCGAATAGGCGCCGATGCTGCCGCCGCGCGCCGCAAATGCGATATCCGCCGGAATGGTAATGCGCTCACGCCGCACGCTCCACGGCCGCAGCGTCATTTCGCCCGCGGCCGTGCCCTCGGGCAGCGCCGCCGCAAGCAATTCGGCCACCGCCGGCGCAAAGCGGTCGGCATCGCCGGTGATGCTGACGGTCATCCGGTTTTTCACAAACACCCGATGCAGCAGCGCGGCAAGGGTGGGACGCAGCTGCGCCCAGTTCCAGTGCTCCTCCGCCGATTTGAACCATTGATACGCCGCAAAGCCGTTGGCACATTCGTCCGCGACGCCGGACGCGAAATACTGCGCGTTCACACGGCCGATCGCCACCCGGTGCCCGGCCATCACCAGCTGCTCAAACGCGGTCATTTTAACCTGACGCAGAATGTCGCACACCGCCGCCTCATCATCGAGCAGCGTTTCGGTGAGAATCTCTGCGACCAGCTGCACGGCTTCGGTGAGCCGGTGCTCGAGTGCGCTGAATCGCACGCACAGCTTCACGCGCGGCGACACGCCTGCCTCGCCCTGATATGATGCCACGTCGAAGCTCAAATTGCCGCAAAGCAGTCGTGTGCGATTGGTCAGCTGCTCCACGCTCGACCGGCGGGTGGCCGTTTTGCCCAGCAGCTCGCACAGGAACGACAGCGGCGGCAGCTCGGCCTCCGCGCAATCCTCAACGTCAAAATACAGGCTGGCATACACGATCCCATTGCTGTTCACCGCATGGCACAGCACCGGCAGCCCGGCACACGAGCCGATTTCGGTAGCCAAACGCTCCGGCTGCGCCGACACATCGGCAAGCTGAAGATGCGGCAGCGTGGCCAGCTGCTCGGGCGTGTCGGCGCTGTGCTGCCACGCTTCCAGCGTTTGCTGCCGGGCGCACAGGTGCGCTTTGTCCGCCTCGCTCCAAGCGGCGGCTTCGCGCGCAAGGCGCTCCGCTTCCCGTTTGCGGCGCTCTGCACCCAGCGTTTTGGACGGCGTGAGCAGCACCCGGCAGCAATGCGGATTTTCGAGCAGCACGTCGCGGATCAGCTGCTCAAAATAGCCGTCCGCAATTTTGGCACGCAGGCGCTCAAACAGGTCGCCCACCTCGAGATTGGCTTCGGGCGCGCCGCCGTAGAGCCAGCTTTCGAGCGCGCTGAAGCCAAAGATCAGCCCCTGCGGATAGGAACCGTAGTCGCGCTCGCGCAGCTGAAATTCGAGATTGGCCAGCGCGGCGTCGAGCGGAGCACGGTCGATGCCGTCGCGCACCTGCTTTTCCAGCGTGGCGCGGATGGTTTGCTCCACCGCTTCGCGCCGGTCCGCGCGCAAATTGCGCACCTCGAGC
>CAKUME010000355.1 GCA_934667575.1 uncultured Eubacteriales bacterium
TTTGGGCAGCGTTTGCGGGTTGCTCCAGCGGGTTTTCGGGCAGCGCCGTTCCGCGCGAAAGGAGGAACCCCGCCGCCGCCGCGCCGACCGCCAGCACAAGCAGGGTCGGCAGAATGCGGCGCCGCGCCGCGCGCAGTCGATTCATAAACGTGTCCTCCTTTGCGTGAATCCATCGTAAAAAATCAAATTCCGGCGGCAAGAACGTTGCCGCCGGGGCTGAATTATTCTTTCTTTTTCGATTTGCGATAAATCAGCAGCAGCGCGACGAGCACACCGGCTGCGAGCACGGTAATGGCACCGTATTCCGTTGCCACCCGGCCGCCGGTTGCACCGGGATTCGGCACGGGCGTGCCGGGCGTTTCGGGCTGTTCCGGCTGCTCCGGTTGTTCCGGATTTTCCGGCTCCTGCGCCATCAGCGCGGCATAGCGGGCCTCGGCAGCGGTGAGCGTATCGTAGTTGGTCACCAGATCCTGCGTGTCGGGGTCGAGCGCGTCAAACGCCGCGCGTGCGGCGGCAATGGCGCTGCCGCTGCTGCGCGTGACCTCGCCGATCGCATCGATCAAGGCCATGACCTTGTCGCGGTCGGCCGCCTGATTGCCGGTCATCACCGCAATGTTCAAATAAGTTTGCGGCGGGATCACGCGCTGACCGGCCAAGTTGCCGCCCACAGCGCGGAATGTGTCGCCATAGCACACATAATTGTAATACACTGTCACATCGGTGTCGGCAGCGGAAAGCTGCGCGGCGTTGGGCGAAAGGGTCACTTGATCGGTCACATCGCGCCGGAGCCCGTTGGCAAGGCGGGCAAACACCTGCAAGCCGTCGGCGCAGAATGCATCGCCCTCGCGATAGACGAGCTGCGTGGGCTGCTGCGCAATCTCCAACCCGGTAATTTTGGAGCCCACCGCCATCATGTAGGCCGAGTCGTTTTTGAAATAGAGCGTGCCGTATTCGTCGCAGATCGGCGAGCAGATGGCGTACTGCGCCTGCGCGCCGTCCGGCGTAAAGAGCACGGGCGCGCAGTCGGTGAGTGTAACGAGCCGGCCGCCGTCGATATAGGTTTCGGTCACCGGATCCACCGGTGCGGTCACGCCGGGTTTATCTTTGATCACGCGCAGCTGGCCGGGCGTGTAGTTATCAATAAAATAAATATACGCGTAGCCGTCCTCATCCTCATAGGCCGTGGTGAGCAGGCCGCTGGTCTGCGGATAGCCCTTGGTGCACACGCTGTAAGCAATGCGCCAGCTCGCCAGGTCGATCACGGTAATGTTGTGGCCGCTATAAGCGCCGAACTGGCTTGTGCCGGACACCCCCACATAGGCACGGCCGTTGTGCACCACCGGCGTGCAGGTGCTCATGGCGGGATTGGTCGGATCGTTGGCATAGTTGCTCAGCACGATCTCTTTGAGGTCGAAGCCCTGCACGCCGGCGGGATCTTTTTTGAAGGTGCCGTCTGCGTTCATGGCCACGCTGTAAAAGCTGCCGCCCTTGGAGGTAAAATAATAGCGATCGGTCACGCTGTCGTAGCTCACGGAGGAGCGAATGTCGCCGTTGAGACCGTCGATGCGGTCAATCACGCGGCCGGTTTTCGGGTTAAACGACAGCAGCGACGAGGTGTCGGACAAATAGCCGCTGCGCCCGTCGTCGGTGCCCACGAGCACATAACGGTCGCACGCATACGCCCCCGCCCAATAAAAGCCGCCCTGCACCGTATATGTCCAAGAAGCCTGCTTGGCCTCGTTGGACTGTGTGGGGTCTTCATCCGTGATGCTCAGGCAGACAAAGCGCGCATCCTTTTCTTCGCCGTTCCAAAATCCGGTATAAAGATAGCCGTTGTGC
>CAKUME010000356.1 GCA_934667575.1 uncultured Eubacteriales bacterium
TCGGCCAAGGCGGGCGAAACCTTTACGGTGACCGTCGGCTTCCAGAGCGACACACCGGTCACCGGCGTGCAAATGCAGATCAGTTATGATACCAGCCTCCTCACGCTGACCGGCTCCAGCCAAATTGATGCAACCGCTTTCGACAGCACGAGCGGAATGGCCGTGGGCGATTGGGCCAACGCGGTTCGCAGCGCAACGTTGGTTCGCCTGACGTTTCGGATGTCCGCCTCCGCGGCATCCGGTCGGACGGCGCAAATTTCGGTGGGCGGGGCGTTTGGTTCCACCGAGGACTTTGAAAAGATTTCCTTAAGCGCCGACACCCTTTCTGTCACGGTGCCCACCCCCGCGCCCGACCCCACGCCGTCCAAAACCGGGCGCTTGAGCAGCTTGACGCTGAGCGGGATTTCGCTCGCGTTCAATCCGAATGTCACGGAATACGCCGTGAATGTGCCAAACAGCATGACCGCCACCACCGTGCACTATACGGCGGAAGACAGCGGCGCACAGGTGAGCGTGAGCGGCGCATCCGGCTGGCGCGAGGGCGCGAATTATCTTATCGTCAAGGTCAGCGGCGGCAAGCAGTATAATATTGTCGTCACGCGTGCCAAAGCGGAGCCTGCGTCCAGTCCCGCGCCGACGCACGACCCGACCCCGGAGCCGGATCCCACGCCTGCGCCGGATCCCGACCCCACCCCGGAGCCAGCCCCCACGCCGGTGCAGCCCGAACCCGACATTGCTTCGTCGAGCAGCAATACATCCTCGGATGCAGTATCTTCCGACGGCGCATCTTCCGGTGACGCATCCTCCCGCAGTGCATCCTCCGGCGGCGCTTCGTCCGGCAAAACCGGATCCACGCCCCCGGCCTCTTCGCAGGGCAGTGCGCCGGAGCCCAAAACCAGCCGGCTGCTCAACTGGCTGCGCCGCGATCGCTCCGCATGGACGATCCATGCCGCGTATATCGGCGGCATGGTTGTGTGCACGCTGGGCGGCTGCGTGCTCGGCTACTTCATCCGCGGCCGCCGCAAATAACGGCTGCCCATCATTTTGAATCCGAAAAGGAGTATTGGAACCATGGAATGGACGGAACTGACCGTTCGGGTGCCGCGCGACGAACTCGAAACGGCGGAAGCCATCGCGCAAATGGTCGTGCCCTACGGCATTTATATTGAAGATTATGCCGATCTGGAGCAGCAGGCAATGGAAATTGCACACATCGACCTCATTGATGAAGCGCTGCTGCAAAAGGATCGCACCCATGCGCTGGTGCATGTTTATATCAGCCCAGAGTCCTCGCCCGCCGAGGCGCTGCTCTTTTTGCAGGAGCGCTGCGCAGCCGCGCAGCTGCATGCCGAAATTTGCCGTGCGCCCGTGTACGAAGAAGATTGGGCCAACGAGTGGAAAAAATATTTTAAGCCGCTCGAGGTGGGCCAAAAGCTCGCAATCTGTCCCACTTGGGAACATTACGACAACAAAGACGGCCGCGCAGTGATGAAAATTGATCCCGGCATGGCGTTCGGCACCGGCGGTCACGCCACCACGCGGCTTTGCCTGGAAACGCTCGAGGACTATATCACGCCCGAAACCGAACTGCTCGACTTGGGCTGCGGCAGCGGCATTTTGTCCATTGCGGCGCTGCTGCTCGGTGCAAAGCGCACGGTTGGCGTGGATATTGACCCGCTGGCGGTCAAAACGGCGCGCGAAAACGGCGCGCTCAACGGCTTTGGCGAACCGGAATACACGATCGAGCAGGGCAACCTGACCGAGCGCGTGACCGGCACGTTCCATGTGGTGGTCGCCAATATTGTTGCCGACGTGATCATTTTCTTCTGCCCGCAGGTG
>CAKUME010000357.1 GCA_934667575.1 uncultured Eubacteriales bacterium
ATGGCTGTTTCGCGCATGGCATAACCCGACGTAGGCACCTTCATGCCGGGCTCCGGAGCCTTCCAGCTGCGGTGCGCGGTGTGTTCCACCAGCTCGTCCGGAATTTCGTTTTCAAAGCGGGACACCTTGTTGCGCTGCACAGATCCATAGATCAGCCGCTGCGAGGCGTTCACCATATACAGCTCCCTTTTTGCGCGTGTGATGCCCACATACGCGAGCCGACGCTCCTCCTCCAGCTCGCTCGGGTCCATAATGGCCTGATATCCGGGGAAAATCCCTTCTTCCACGCCGGGCAGGAACACCACCGGAAATTCCAGCCCTTTCGCCGAGTGGAGCGTCATCATCACCACGGCATCGGCATCGGCATTGTAGTTGTCAATATCCGTCAACAGTGCAACTTCTTCGAGAAAACCGGTCAATGTTGCATCGTCCCCATTTTCCTCCTGATACCGAATGAGGTTGGAAGATAATTCGTTGATATTTTCGATTCGGGCTTCCGCTTCATCGTTTTGGCTTCGCAGATAATTGACATAATCGGTTTTGTAGAGCAGATGCTGATAGAGATCGTTGAGCGAAACGGTCGGGTCCTCACTTTCGGCAATCAGCTCGTTCATCATCTCCGCAAAGGCCTTGAGCTTTGGCGCCGAACGCCGCAGTGCGTCAAAATCGTCAGCATGCTGAATCACTTCGTAGGTGCTCATGCCCACCTGCGTGCCGATTTCGATTGCGGTATCCACCGTTTTGTCGCCAATGGCGCGTTTGGGTTCGTTAATAATGCGGCGCAGGCGCACCGAGTCGTCCGGGTTGGCAATCACGCTCAAATAAGCAATCATATCGCGGATTTCCTTGCGCTCATAAAAGCGGTGACCGCCGATGATGCGATATGGAATGCCCGCGCGGGCGAATGTGCGTTCCAGTGTGCCCGACTGCGCGTTCATACGGTACAGAATCGCCATATCGCCGTATTTGTAGCCCTTGCTGACCAGCTCCTGTACTTGATCGCATATGTATTTCGCCTCATCCTGCTCGTCCAGCGCCGTGTGGCAGTGCAGCTTTTCACCTGTGCCGTTTTCCGTCCACAGCTTTTTCCCCTTGCGTGCAGCGTTGTTTTGAATCACGGCGTTGGCCGCATCCAAAATATTCTGCGTGGAACGGTAGTTTTGCTCGAGCCGAATGGTGCGGCATTTGGAGAATTCCTGCTCAAAATTCAAAATGTTTTCGATATTTGCGCCGCGAAAGCGATAAATGCTCTGGTCATCATCGCCCACCACACACAGATTGCAGCGCGGCTCCGCCAGAAGTCGAATCCACTCAAACTGCGCATGGTTGGTGTCTTGGTATTCATCCACCATAATATATTCAAATTTCTTGCGGTAGAATTCAAGTACCTCGGGGCTTTGCTGAAGCAGCCGCACACCGTTGAACAGCAGATCGTCAAAATCCATCGCGTCGGCTTCCTTGAGCTTTTCCTGATAAAGCTGATACACACTGCCCACTCGCTGCAAATGCTCGTCGGCTCCGGCGCGTGCCAGCACATCCGACGGCGATTCCAGCTGATCCTTCGCACGCGAAATATCGTTCATCATGCTGCGAATCGGCCATTTTTTTTCGTCGATGTGCAGCGTCTTAAAGCAGTCGCGCAGCACGCGCTTTGCATCGTCGGTATCGTAAACCGTGAAATGGTTCGTATAACCGAGCCGATCACCGTCCCGGCGCAGCATCCGCGCGCAGGCGGAGTGAAAAGTGGAGGCCCACACGTTGTTTCCGTCCTCCCACAGCATTTGCACCAGCCGATCCTTGAGCTCACTGGCGGCCTTGTTGGTGAAGGT
>CAKUME010000358.1 GCA_934667575.1 uncultured Eubacteriales bacterium
GGGGCGGCCCGTGGAGACGGGCTTCGTCTCGGCGGCCGAGCCGACGGCTCAGGAGGCGGCGGCCGTCGTGCAGGCGCGGACGGGACGGCCGGTGACGGCGGCGGCGCATGAGCTCATCCATGTTGCCCTGGTTCAGCCCGAGCAGCAAAATAACGGACAAGGCAAGCTCCACCGCCGCAAACGGCCGCACGCTCGGCGACGCCGCGTGCGCGATCGCCAAAATTGCCGGCGCGCCGCAGCAAAAGCCCGTGTTCACCAGATAACGCCGAACGGTGATCGATTCGCCGTAGCGGAAAAACCATGCGCGGCTTCCCGCAAAAAACGCCGCAAATCCGAGCGCCGCGAGCACCGCAGCGGCGTAAATATCGTGCGGCGCGAGCAAAAATCCCGCCGCAGCGCCCAAGCCTGCCGCCGGCAGAATGGAGAGCAGCCGCCGCGGCACCGTGCGCAAATGCGCTTTTTCGTCCAACACAAACGCGCAGCCTGCGCCCAGCAGACCGATGCCCAGCTCCGCGGTGAAGCAGAGCAGCAATGCCCGATCCGAAAGCGTGCCCCAATTGCGGCGAAACATTCGCGGCGGCAGAACAATCAGCAGTGCGTTGAGCCCGAGCAGCGGCGCCAAACAGAACAAATTGCCCAGCCGATCGAGCACGCGCGACAACGTTCGGTTCATGACGCATGCACCTCCTCGTCCGATCCTGCGGCCGATGCGTCGCTCGGCTCTTCGATGTACTGCGCGCAGTCGCAGCCCTCCGGTGCCGCATCCGCCACGCGCAGGAGCAGCAGCTGCACATGCACGCCCGCCTCCTGCCGCTCGCGCACAAATTCCGCCAGCGCGTCGTCCACATAGGCGGTAATCAGCACCATGTCGGTCGAAAGGATCCGCCCGCGCACCTGATCGGCGTAGCGCGCAAAGTTTTCGCTTTTGGTCACATGCAGCTGCGCGAGCACCCGCAGCAGGTCGAGCGCAAATTCCTCGCCCGCGCCGCACCCGGTTGTGGTGGATTCGCCGTCTGCGCCGCCGCCGTTGGCCCAAAACTGCACCGGGAACCCGGTGCGCGCCGTTTCGGCAATCACGCTGGCCGCCGCGCGGATGCCGCGCTCCACATCCTCTGCATCGCGAATCGCGGCGCCCTCGTCCGCGCGTGTTTGCATATTCAGCAGCACCGCCACCGTTTGGTCGGAGGTGCTGTCGTTGCTGCGCACCATGATCTCGCCGGCTTTGGCGGTGGCCGTCCAGTGAATGCGGTTTGCGCTGTCCCACGGCGTATAGGGGCGCACGCCGTTCACAAAAAACGGATCGGTGAACAGCCGCCGCGGCACCACACGCGCACCGCTCAGGCTCTGTGGCGAAACCACACATTCCTCGAGCGCACGCGGGCGCGGCAGCACCGTGAGCTGCGCGTGCAGCCGAACTGGCAGCGAAAACGTGCGCCGCCCGAGCAGATCGGTGGTCACGATCACCGTTTTGTCAATATGATACACCCCGCGGCGCAGGCAGCGTACCTTCCAGCTGCGCACCACGCGATGATGGCCCCGCAACACAAAAAAGCTCGGCACAAACCGCGTGTCGCCCGCAATGGTGGACTGCGAGCCCGCAAACGCCAGCCAGCGCGACGCGGTAATTTCCGCCTTGGCCCACGCGAGCGGCAGCGCTTTGCCGTTGGTGATGGTTTCAATCAGCGTGATCTCATCGCCCTCGTAGGCTTCGTCGGTGCTGAACCGGCATTCGTAGTGCAGCCCGCGCGCCCATTGCCGCACATAGAGCCGGTCCTCGAGCCCGAACAGCACCCCCACCAGCAGCAGTAAAACGATCAGTTCCATCC
>CAKUME010000359.1 GCA_934667575.1 uncultured Eubacteriales bacterium
TCATATGCGTCAAAGCCGTCGTGCACCGCGTCAACCGAAAACTGATTTTTTTCAAAAAAGGCGGTGAGCGCCTCAGCCAAGTCCACTTCATCCTCTGCAATCAGTAGTCGCATTTTCATCACCCGCATTTATTATAAACCCAATCCCGCCGAAAGACAAGCGCTTTTGCTCAGAGCATTTCGGCCGATGTCTCTTTTCCGCAGCTGATATTTAAATTTCCGTTCCGGCAGCGCAGTTCGTCCAGCAGGGCCTTCGGCACGCCTGTGCCCGGCAGAAAAATGCGATATTGCAGCTCATAAAGCGTGCCCATGTTCGATGTTTTTACTTTTTCAAGTTCATAAGAAATTTGATATTTTGCGAACAAGTCGTCAAACAGTCCGTCGTAATCCAGGTTTTCGGGAATGGTGATCTTCAGCGTGCGCGGCACGGCGCGGGGCTGGCCAAACCGCAGTGCCGTGAGCAGCAGCACCGCTGCCGATACGATTATAAAAAAGACCGCTGCCAGTGCCACATAGCCCATTCCGGTGGCCAGGCCGATCGCCATGGCGATAAAAATGGCGCAGATTTCGCGCGCGGTGCCCGGGGCAGAACGAAAGCGCACCAGCCCAAACGCGCCGGCCACCGCAACGCCCGCGCCCACGTTGCCGTTCACGAGCATAATCACCAGCTGCACCGCCACGGGCAGCACCGCCAGCGTGATCGCAAAGCCGGGCGAGGATTTGGCGTGGAATGTAGCCATGAGTGCGGTTCCCACGCCCAGCGCCAGCGACACGGCTGTGCAGATCAAAAAAATGGACAGGGTCATCTCGGAAGAAATAATGGAACTAAGCAATGCAATCGACTCCTTTCAGATTGTGGGCGAGCTTTTGCGGAAGAATATGGTTGGCGTAGCAGGCGCCATATTTGGAAAACGAGGCGGGCACGGCATGCACTTCCGCGAGCGCGCGGCTCAGCCAGAGCGGCGCTGCACCGGGAATTTTGACCTCCATCAGAATGCGGTCGGAATAAATCAGCGGTGCGCCGCCGTCGCCCAGCCGCAGATCCAGCTGGGTCGTGCGCCATCGCATATTGGTATCAAAAGTGATACGAATATTGGGGTTTTCCTTGCCGGAAAATGCCGTACGGTCGTAGCCGATAAACACGCGCGGCACGGTGCGGTACCGATGCTGAAACCAGTGAATTTCGTTTTCGATCTGCGCGCCGGGCTTGCTGCACGCAGGCTCAGCCCAAAAAGCGTCCACCGCGCAGGCCGCCGCAATGATGCGCCGCTTATACACCACGCCGTCAAATTTTTTTTTGATCTCGATGAACACCGGCCCCAGCTGTTGCGGCACGCCGTAGCTGCGCACGCGCAGTTTTTCTTTATAAACCGGCTTTTCAATGGAAGTGCGCACCAGCTGCCAGTCGGGCGTATCATAATAAATATTGCATATGCCATATCGCCCGTAGCGGTCGGGGCAAAGCTGCGGCTCAATCCGATCCAGCAGTGCCGCCTGCTGCGCGGGCGTGAGAAAATATTTCAGTTCACAGCGTCGGAATGAATATTGAATTTCGTTTCCCATTTATCCGTCCTCCTTTGGCATGGTTCTATGATAATCGGCGGACTTAAAGCCGACCTAAAGGCTTTTTTTATTTTTCTTTAGGTTCATTTAAGCCGAACGCGTTACAATAGCCGCAAGAACACACAAGGAGGTTCATTCAGATGAAACGATCTCAAAAGATCCTGGCGGATATGCTGATCATGGCACTGTTGGCGGGCGCGCTGAGTGCCTGCGGCACGCCGAATCACTCAAGCAGCGCCGTTTCTTCCGCTGCATCGTCCG
>CAKUME010000360.1 GCA_934667575.1 uncultured Eubacteriales bacterium
TTCCGGGCCGAGTTGCAGCATGCGTTCGAACCGATGTGTTGGAGCAGCCGGTGAATCGCCCGGCCCCTGTGGACGGGCAAACGGTGCGGCTGACACTCGGCGCCAACGAGATGGCCACGCTTCGCGTGCAGCTGCAACCATAAATCCATTTCGCCGCCTTTTGGGAAGCGTATTTCCTCAAAAGGCGGCGTTTTTTGCAGACACCGGAGAGCAGCGTGCACCTCTTGCATTTTGGGTCGAATTATGCTACAATAATATCAACAAACGCATGGGCCGCAGGCCGCTTTCCGCAATCGGGAGCGCCGCTGCGGCACTTTTGAGCCCTGCTGGTTTGCGTAGGCTAACCGATGGGCGTGGAGGCGGAAGACAATGGCAAAAACCTTCTGGGACAAAGCAGCCGGCATTTATCATCGATTCATGAAAAAAGACGAAGCCGCTTATGCGCAGATGCTTGCGTACATGCGCCCGATTGTGCGAGATAAAACAGTGCTGGAGCTGGCAACCGGCACCGGCGATATCGCCAAACAGCTCGTATGCGCCGCCGCCATGATCGAAGCCACCGACGCGTCGCCGCAAATGATCGCCGAAGCGCGCAAGGGCCAGGCCTCGGCCAAACTGCATTTTTCGGTGCAGGATATGTTTCATCTGCCGTACGCCGATCAGTCGTTCGACGTGGTGATCGTGTCCAATGCGCTGCATATCGTTCCGGAGCCGGAAAAAGCGCTGGACGAAATCCGCCGCGTGCTTCGCAGCAACGGCGTGCTCATCACGCCCACATTTGTACATGCGCAAAACAACCTGCGCGCGCGGTTCCGCGCCTTTTTGATGCGGCGCGTCGGGTTCCCACTGCACAGCAAATGGTCCAATGCGTCCTATCTGCGCTTCCTGCGTGAAAACGGGTGGACAATCGAAAAGAATATCCTGCTGTCCGCGTCGTTTCCGCTTGCCTATGTGGAATGCAGAAAAACCGTCGAATAGCTTCAGCCCGCGGAGCGCTCAGCGCGGCTCGTTCGCGGCGGCACGGCGCAGCGCGGCCGGCGTAGTGCCATACGCTTGGGCAAAAACGCGATAAAAATATTGCGTGGACGAAAACCCGCACTCCGCCGCAATGTCCGCCACACTCCGGTTGGTGGTGCGCAGCAGTTGGCGCGCATATTCGCAGCGCAGTTGATTCAGTTTTTCGGTGAATGTCATCCCATAGCACGCCTGCACCACCCGATTGAGCTGACGTCGGCTGATAAACAGCAGCTCCGCCAGATGATTAGCGTCGATGCACCCGCGATACTGACGAAAATACTGATCCATTACCCGCTTCCGATTCATCCCGGCGTGCGCGCCCAAATCCGGGGCTGCGGCATTGTTGTTCGGTTCCTTTTCGACTAGTCGCGCGGCCAAAATCAGCAGCGACAGCGTCAGTGCACAAAGCCGCGCCGTGCGGCCGGGCGCGCGGTGCTGCGCCTCCCAAAGCAGCGCCCGGCTTTCCGCCGCTGCGTCCATCGGTCCGCCGATGAAAAACGGATGCTGCGTCCATGTGTCAAACAGCTGCCGCAGCGCCGCATCGTCGTCCGAGTCGGCATGTGTTCGTGCGGGCTGCAGGCTGACGTTCATGCAGTATTCATCCATTGCATCGGCCTCACCGGAAATCTGCGCATGAAGCGCGCCCGGCCCCGTGACCACCACGCAGCCGCCGTGAACCGGAAAATCGCCGTCCGGCGTTCGAAAAGCGCCCCGCCCGCTGTGAATAAAATGAATTTCATAGCTGTTGTGGCTGTGCAGCGGAATGGCCCACGGCCGACGCGGCGGCTCATAGCTGCAGCTGTTC
>CAKUME010000361.1 GCA_934667575.1 uncultured Eubacteriales bacterium
CTGGATGCGCCCATGACCTTTGCGTTGAGCGCCGACAGCGTGGCGCGATCCTGCGGATTGGTGACCGCAACGATCACCGGCGACTGCTTGCCGCGGCCGGTCGGTGCATAGGTGCCAGCCTCCAGCACACGGTGCAGCACCTCGGCGGGCACCGCATCCGGCCGATAGGCGCGCACGCTTCGGCGGCTTTTTACGATATCCATAAAATCCTTCTGCATAATCCGAGCTTCCTTTCCTCGCTGAAATCGGCTTGTTTGTATTATACCATTCGCCGCAGCAGATTGTCAAGATATCGAAAAACAAAAAGACAAAGCAGCCGTTATCGCTCATAACAGCTGCTTTGTCTTTTGAGGGATGCTTTTGTTCGCATCTATATTATATCGCGGGTTTTACACGATGTCAAGAGAAAATTTTAATTTTTTACGATTTTGTTTCAGAAATTTACGTTTTGATCCGCGCGACTTCAAAAACGGGCGGCCAATTGACAAGGGCGCGCGCGTTCGCTATAATAAAAGCAAGAGATTAACGATGAAATAACGGAGGGCGCAGGAATGAAATTTTTTCAGTTTTACGACGGGAATCGGGTGAAGCTGGGATTGGTTCAAAACGGGCAGTGGATCGATTTGGCGGCCAGCATTCAAAAAAACGGCGCGGCGCTGCCAGCGACCTTGGCCGATGTGATGGCCTACCGCGGAACCCGCGCGGCGCTGTCGGAGCAATATGCACGGCTGACCCCGGTGTGCCTGCCGGAATCGGAAATTTCGTTTGCACCGGTGGTCATGCATCCGGACAAAATTCTTTGCATTGGATTAAACTACGCTGCCCACCGGCGAGAGACCGGCGAGACCGACGAAATTCCTTTTCCGCCGGTGTTCTGCAAATTTGCCAACGCACTGAACGCGCACCGTGGTGAAATTCCGCTGCCGGCCGGGGCCGCCCACTTCGACTATGAAGCCGAGTTGGTGCTTGTGATCGGCAAAAAAGCGCATTGCGTGGCCAAAGCCGACGCCATGTCGTATCTGTTTGGCTGCACGGCGGGCAACGATTTCAGCGCGCGCGACCTGCAAAAAGCGACCAGCCAATGGACACTGGGCAAAGCCTGCGACGGGTTCGCGCCGGTGGGGCCGCTGCTGGTGACGGCGGACGAGCTTTCGCCCGACCGGCTGGACATTCGCTGCACGGTGAACGGCACGCTGCGGCAGCATTCCAACACCGCGAAAATGTTGTTTTCGTGCGCGGAGATCATTCATCACCTGTCGCAATATATGACGCTGATGCCCGGCGACCTGATTTTTACCGGCACGCCGGAGGGCGTGATTTTGGGCAAACCCCGCGCGGAGCAGGTGTGGCTGAAATCGGGCGACACGGTTACGGTGGAAATTGCCGGCATTGGTGCGCTGACCAATGTGCTGAAATAAAATCATCACACACAAAGACGCGGGCGTTCGGCACAAACCGGACGCCCGCGTTCGGACTATGTAAGCCCTTGTTCAGATTTCGCGCGGCTGCGGCCGCACGCCGAAAATGAAACGGAGCAAGCCGCTCCAGAACCGAGGATGGTTGACAACGATCACACGCATTTGCACCGGGCTCCTTTCCGACTGGCGGCGGTCACTTGATCAGCGCAATGCCGATGCAGCCGGCCGAAATGGCAATGAGCACCGCCGCCGTGCCGGAGGTAATCAGCAGCGCCGTGACCATGCCCGCGGCGAACGCCACGGTGCAGCAGCCGCAGATCCGCCCGCGGCACATCGGTGGCCGAGCCGCTTTGCATCCGCAATTTCGCATTGTGATCCGCTCCTTTGTGTGATGATCTATTG
>CAKUME010000362.1 GCA_934667575.1 uncultured Eubacteriales bacterium
ACACAATGCTTTGTTATTATACCTCCGGAAAACGCATTTGTCAAGCGTTTTTTACGAAAACCGCAAAATTTCTCCGAAGGCATGCATTCAGGATAGCGTGCCATGCTTTTTTCGATATGCGGTAGGCGACAGACCGATGTAGCGGCGAAAAACAGACGCAAAATGACTGGAATCGTAAAAAGCAAGCTGCTGTGCGATTTCTGCGATGCTTTTATCGGTGGACACCAAAAGCTCTGTGGCGCGGCAAACCTTGGTGTTCAGAATATAGGTGTGCAGGGCCATTCCGGTTGCCCGCATCACCAGGCGGTTCAGGTGGCCTTCGGAATAATGAAGAATGCGGCATAACGCCGCAGTGTCCAGATGCTCCTCACAATGCGCCGTGATGTAGCCGAGAATGCGGTCCGTTGCGCCAATGGATTCGGTGGAGGTCACTCTGCGGCGCCGGAGAAGACGAAGCAGCAGTTCAGATAAAAGCAGCTGTTCTTCAAAAACATACCCCACACGCTGCTCCAGGTGAGCCTGACCAATGCGGAAAAAGAGCGATTCGCTTTCGGTATCGCCCGAAAGGGCAAAGGGCATCGAAAATTCATCCGGTGCAAAAGTCTCCGGCAGATAAAAATACAGGTTGGAAAGGCGCGCATCTTTTCCGGCTGTGTACGCATAGGGGAGCTCCGCAGGGGTGAACATCAGGTCGCCGCCGGCAAGCTCATACTGCGCATTGGCCATATTCATGGTAAAATGCCCGCTGCGCACGAGCAGCAGCCGAGAATGGTGCATCGCGCAGTTTTCACGGTGCAGATATGCGACCGGATCCAGATGATCAACGGCGTTCAGGGTCGGCAAGCCGATCTGTTTTTCAGGGAACATATGTGGCGTGTCCATGTTTCGTTTTTCCTATTGTATGCTGTTTTTTTCCTATATTCCAATATGGCATTCTGCTATAATACAATCATATCATACTCTGCGAAAAAAGCAAGGCATATTTGCGTTTTCCGCAGTTCGAAAGAAGGTATCATTTTGACTTACACTGTACCAGCAAAGGAAATCCCGGTATACGGCAGCTACGATGTCTGCGTGGTGGGCGGCGGCACGGCGGGAACCATGGCTGCGCTTGCAGCGGCAAGAGAGGGGCTGAAAACACTCATTGTGGAACGCTTCGGCGCGCTTGGCGGCACGGGAACGCTGGGGCTCGTGCTTCCGGTGATGCCCACCTGCATTCCGGGCAATCCGCAGTGTTCTTCTTTTGGTGAAGAGGTCAACGCCATTTTGCGGCAGCGCGGATATAACCACACCAAGGGCGAGAACCTCGCGTGGCACGATTCGCTGTATCTTCGGTTTGTGCTGGATGAATTGTGCATTCGGCACGGCGTGGAGGTGCTATATCAGGCGGCGTTCACGCGCTGCATCCGCACAGGAAACCGGATTGAAGGGATCATCACGGCCGTAAAGGGCGGGGAACAGGCGATTTTTGCCAAGCGCGTGATCGACTGCACCGGCGACGCGGATGTGGCGGTCGATATGGGCTGCGGCTATGATTCGGGCGACCAGGAAACGGGAAAGAACCAGCCCACTTCTTTGCGTTATATCGTCGGCGGAATCAATATTCCCGAATTTGCTGCATTTATTGCCGAAAATGCGACCGACGAAGAATGTTATCAGTATTATACGCATTATGAATATCCCACATTCAGCGTAGGATCTTCCGGCAACGGAAAACGCCCGCTCGATAAATATATCGAAGCAGCCATTGCCGCCGGCGAGCTGGAAGAGGACGATTATGTCTGCTGGCAGGTCTTTGATATTCCCGGACGCCGGGACGG
>CAKUME010000363.1 GCA_934667575.1 uncultured Eubacteriales bacterium
TAAGCGCGGCGGGCTGCCGGTCGGCCCGATCTGCAACCCGGGCCGCGATGCGATCGTGGCGGCACTCTATCCGGCCGACACCGGCTATTACTACTTTGTGGCCGATGTGAACGGCAAAACGTACTATGCCTACACGCTCAGCGAGCATGAGCGGAATATCGCCTATGCGAAAACCGTGGAGCGGGCGAGCTCGAGCGAAACATCGAGCACGGCGGGCGACTGAGCAGGGGGCGTGTGATGCAGAATTTATCCGCGGTGCCTGCCGTCAAGCCGGAATTACTGGCTCCGGCGGGCGATCTGGAACGGCTGCGCACCGCCATTCGCTTTGGCGCGGATGCCGTGTATCTTGCCGGGCAAAAATTTGGAATGCGCAGCGCGTGCGCCAATTTCTCGCCGGAGGAACTGCGCGAGGCGGTGGCTTATGCCCATGCGCAGGGCGTGCGCGTGTATGTCGCGTGCAACACCGTGCCGCACCCGGACGAAATGGCCGAGCTGCCCGGCTTTTTGACCGAAACCGCGCGCGCCGGCGTGGATGCGCTCATCGTGTCCGATTTGGGCGTGTTCCGCATGGCGCGTCGGCTGGTGCCGGAAATGGAACTGCATGTGTCCACCCAGGCGGGCGTGGTCAATGCGGAATCCGCCCGGATGTTTTATGAGCTAGGGGCGCGGCGCATCGTGCCCGCGCGGGAACTGTCGCTGCGGGAGCTTTCGCTGCTTCGCCGCGATATCCCCGCCGATATGGAGATCGAAGCGTTCGTTCACGGAGCAATGTGCGTGTCGTTTTCGGGGCGGTGCCTGCTCTCGGCCTATTTGACCGGGCGCGACTCCAACCGCGGCGACTGCGCGCAGCCCTGCCGGTGGAAATATGCCGTGATGGAAGAAAAACGCCCCGGCGCCTATTTTCCCATCGAGGAGGACGGCGCGGGCACCTATCTGTTCAATTCCCGGGATCTGTGCATGATCGCGCACATTCCGAAGCTGATTGCGGCCGGTGTGCGCAGCTTCAAAATTGAAGGCCGTGCCAAGTCGTCCTATTATGTCGCGCTCACCGTCAACGCCTATCGTATGGCAATTGATGCGGCGGTGGCCGGCCGCGCGCCCGAGCCATGGGTGCTTGATGAAGTCAACCGCATCAGCCACCGCGCCTACTGCACCGGCTTTTTCTTTGATTCCGAGCCGGGGCAGGTCTACGAAAACGGCGGCTACATCCGCACCTACGAGGCCGCAGCGCTGGTCACCGGCTGGGCGGACGGCGTGCTGTTTGCCGCGCAGCGCAATCGTTTTTTCCGGGGCGATACATTGGAGGTCGTCGCTCCGGGGGAAGCGCCGTGGGCGCTTCCGGTCACCGAGCTGCAAAACGGCGACGGCGTACCGATTGAAGCGGCCAACCATCCCGAAATGGCGCTGCGCATTCCGTGCGCGCGTCCGGTGCCGGCGGGCGCGCTGCTCCGCCGAAAAAAATAGGCGCATTCGCCACACAAAGCCGCTCCGTGTCTCCCGCAATCGGAAAACAACGGAGCGGTTTTGTGCGTGATGTCGTCCGCAAATCCACCATATAAACCAATGATGAGAAAGGAATCGAACGATGCTTCAACTTTATTACGGCGACGGAAAAGGAAAAACCACCGCGGCGGTGGGCGCGGTGGTACGCATGATCGGCGCAGGTGGCCGCGCCGGATTTGTGCAGTTTCTCAAAAACGGCGATTCATCCGAGCTTGCGGCGCTGCGCCGCTTGGGCGTGGATTGCATAGTCGCGCGCGAAAGCTATCAGCTGTTTGAAGCCATGACGCCCGCCCGCACGCAGCAG
>CAKUME010000364.1 GCA_934667575.1 uncultured Eubacteriales bacterium
AAAATCGTGCATTCCAGACCGCCCAACGCAAGCGTACCGCCATGCGGCGCAGCCCCGAGCAGGGCAAACGCGTTCGTCCATTCCGGCGGCAGCGAAAATTGTATGGGCGCGTCCGCTGCATTGCATGCGCAGAGCAAAGCGTCGCCGCCGCCCGTGCGCGTGAACACAAACGTTCCGCCCTCGGCACGCAGGCAGGCAAACACCCCCTCGCGCAGGCAGACGCAGCGGCGGCGTATTACGCCAAGCGCCGCAAAATGCGCCCGCAGCGCTTCATCCACCCGTCCCCATGGATAGCATCCGCGGTTGAACGGATCGGCATAGCCCGCCAGCCCGGCTTCGTCGCCGTAATAAATCGACGGCACGCCGGGTAGGCAGAACTGCACTGCGGCAGCTGCACGCAGCCGCCGCAGCCCCAGCGCGCGCTGCTCTGGCGTCATCGGGTGGCTGGCCTGCCATTCGCGGCTGCGGCCGCGCGCCGGCTCGCCGCCCAGCACCGTGAGCGCCCGCTCCGTGTCGTGCGTGCCCAGCGGATTCATCAGCAGCCGCACGACCTGCGGCGGATAGTGTTCCAAAATGGATTCCACCGTTTCGGCCAACCGCGACGCATCCTGCTGCAAAAAGTAGTGCAACAGCCCGCTGCGAAACGGGTAGTTCATCACGCTGTCCAGCTGCGCGCCCAACAGGTAGCGGCGGCGCTGCCCGTAACTTTCCTTGTTGGAAGCATCCTCCCACACCTCACCGAGCAAAATCGCCTCCGGATTGGTGCGCTTCACGCATGCGCGCAGCCGGTCGATCAGCGTATCCGGCAGCTCATCCACCACGTCCAGCCGCCATCCGGCGGTGCCGCAGCGCACCCAGCGCTCGGCGATCCCGCCCGGGCCGGTGATGTATTGATGGAACGACTGCGAGCCGTGCCGAATCGACGGCAGCGTTTCAAAGCCCCACCACGACGCATAGCAGAGCGGCCATTGGGTGAAATCGTACCAATCATAATACGGCGATTCCTTGCTCTGAAACGCCCCCGGCTCCGGATAGCGGCCGTATCGGTTAAAATAACGGCTGTCGCTGCCTGTGTGGTTGAACACCCCATCCAGAATCACGCGCATCCCGCGCTGCTTTGCCGCTTCGCAAAGCGCGCGCAAATCATTCTCATCGCCGAGCAGCGGATCGATTTTTTCGTAATCCGCCGTGTCGTAGCGATGGTTGGAGTGCGCCTCAAAAATGGGGTTCAGATAAATGCACGTCACGCCGAGCGCCTGCAAATCGTCCAGTCGGTCGGTGATGCCGCGCAGATCGCCGCCAAAGTAATCATTGTTGCGAATTTCGCCGTCCGCATCCGGCTGCCATTTTGGCTGCTCGCCCCAGTCGGCATGCATATGCCGCCCTGCGGGGATCGGCGGCTTGGGTGTGCCCGAGCACGCGAACCGATCGGGAAAAATCTGATAAATCACCCCGCCGCTCAGCCAATCCGGCGTGCGGAAATCCGGGTCGTACACCGTCAGCTGAAACGCTTCCGCGCTGTCAAAGCTGCCGTAGCCGCCCGTGGTGCGGTGAATGGCCTGCGGGCCGCAGCTCGTTTGCAGCCGAAATGAATACCAGTAAATTCCGGGTTTCGGCGGCTGAAAATCGCACTCCCACCATTCATGATCCCAACCGTCCATGCCGCACCAGAACATGGAATTTTGCACGGAATCGTGGTCGCTGTCGCAGCGAATCTGCAAAATCGCCGCGCTGCATCCAATGGAACGCGGCAGACGGATTTTTACATGCAAGTTCCCGCCTGCCGGGAGCGCGCCCACCGGA
>CAKUME010000365.1 GCA_934667575.1 uncultured Eubacteriales bacterium
CCTCTATACTGCGTTTGGCCCGGGTCATGGCGGCGGCTTTGATGTGGTGAACGAAGGCAAAACGGTTCGACTGGGCGGCATTGACGATCAGCACCGTCATTACCTCAGCTTCATGAACAAGTGCTATGAAGACGGCATTCTGAACCCGGACCTCTTCTCCGAAGAAAAGACCAGCAACATTGCGCTCGTGAAAGCGAAGAAGTCCATGGTGTCCTCGGTGGAAATGCATAACTTCTCCAAGGACGACTTTGGCGGCGATTGGAAACTGGACTATGTGGGTCCGTTCACCTCGCAGTGGCAGGACAAAGCCCACACCACGACCTATTGCGGCAGCTACGGCTCGTTCTCGAACAACGCCGTGAGCGCGAAGGGCAAGAATGTGGACATTGCCATGCAGTGGCTCGACGGCCTCTATGCCGACGAAGATCATCCGCTGACCGAAGGCCTGTGGGGCATTTCGATGTGGATCGGCAAAGAAGGCACCGACTGGACTTGGGGCGACGACAAGCATGAAACCTACAAGATGCTGATCGACGACGAAGCGATCGCGGGCTTCTGGACCGGCTTCAACATTGTGTGGCCGAAGGTGGTCGTGGCCGACGACGCCAGCTTTGCGCAGTCGAAGTTCCAGAGCGCCAACAAGGAAATCCTTGCAAACATTGAGCACGATGTGGCGGTTGAAGCGAGCAAGCTGACGCTCACGGACGAAGAATCTGAAGTGGTGTCCACCTATGCGGCCGATATCAACGCTGCCATTGGTGCGGCCGGACCGAAGTTCCTCACCGGTGAAGCGGGCTACGACATCGACAACGATGCCGATTGGAACGCGTTCGTGAAGTCCATTCAGGACATGCATACGGACGATGTGATCAAGGCGTATCAGTCTGCGCTGGATCGTTACAACGATTCCAAGGCTGCGCTGAACAAGTAATTTTCGCATCCATCCCAAACTAAAATTGTTATATTTCCTCTCTATTGCTGCCGGCTGCGCTGCCTTTGCGCGGTCGGCAGCGCTTTTTTTGTCCGGCGGCCGCCGGTGTCGAAAAATTGAATAAACCGTAAACTTTTCGCGAAAAAACGGTTGACTTCGTCGCGGTTTTATGATAGAATAAAATGTAAAAGCGGACATTTGATCTTTAAACCCGATACAGAGATATTGGCAAGATTTCGCGCATATAACCGCCGGGCGCATTGTGCCCGAGCGGAAAAAGCCCTTGCCATGATCGTTCGGCAAGGGCTTTTTTGATGGAACGGCCGCAAAACGAAGGAAGAGGGTTATTCGCATGAAGCTCATTTATGACATCAACGACCGCCCGAAGTTCGGCGAGGTGCTCGTGTTCGCGTTTCAGCAAATGATCGCGATCATGGCTGCCACGCTGCTGGTGCCGATTTTGGTCACCAGCTACGGCCTCGAGTCCGACCCGGCGGCCGCGCTCTTTGGCGCGGGCATCGGCACCATTGTGTATCTGCTTTGCACCAAGCGGCGCAGCCCGGTGTTTCTTGGCAGTGCGTTTGCGTTTTTGGGCGCCTATTCGGCGTCGGTGGCGCAAAACTACGGCTACTGGGGCGTGATCATCGGCGTGGCGCTGGCGAGCGCCGTGTATGTGATCGGCGCGATCGTGATCCGCTTTGTGGGCAGCGCGTGGGTGAACTACCTGCTCCCGGCCGTGATCATTGGGCCGGTGGTGGCGCTGATCGGTTTGAGCCTGTCCTCCACCGCCACGAGCTGGATGATGTATAACGGCGGCGGCAGCGACGACTACAGCCTGATCTCGATCGTGTGCGGCCTGTTCACGT
>CAKUME010000366.1 GCA_934667575.1 uncultured Eubacteriales bacterium
AAATCGGCGACGAAATGGATCTGCTCATCATGCGCACCAACGATCAGGAAGGCACCATTATGCTCTCCAAGCGCCGTTTGGACGCAATGAAGGGCTGGGAGCAGGTTGCCGCCGCCGCGGAAGATCAGTCTGTACTTACCGGCGTGGTAACGGAAATCATCAAGGGCGGCGTGATCGCTGTGACCAACGGCGTGCGCGTGTTCATCCCGGCTTCTCAGGCAACCGCATCCCGCGGCGAACCGCTGGACGGCCTACTGAAAAAGGAAGTGCAGTTCCGCATTCTTGAAGTGAACCGCGGCCGCCGCCGCGCGGTGGGTTCCATCCGCTCGGTGGAAAACGACAAGCGCAAGGAGCTGGAAGAAAAGTTCTGGGAGACGGCGGAAGAAGGCAAGGAATACACCGGCGTTGTGAAATCCCTCACTTCTTACGGCGCGTTTGTGGACATTGGCGGTGTGGACGGCATGATCCACATTTCCGAAATGTCTTGGTCGCGCATTAAGAATCCGTCCGAGGTGCTCTCGGTGGGTCAAACCGTTCAGGTGCGCATTTTGAAGCTCGATCGGGAAAAGAAGAAGATTTCGCTCGGCTACAAAAAGGCGGAGGATAATCCGTGGGAGATCCTCAAAAATCAGTATCCGGTGGACACCGTGGTGGATGCCACGATCGTTGGCCTGACTGATTTTGGTGCGTTTGCGCGTGTGATTCCGGGCATTGACGGCCTGATCCACATTTCTCAGATTTCCAACGAGCGGATCAACAAGCCGCAGGATGTGCTGAAGGTCGGACAGGTTGTGAAGGCGAAGATCACCGCGATTGACTTTGACAAGAAGCGCGTCAGCCTTTCGATGAAAGCAGTCGAAGAGCCGGCGGAGGAATCTGCGGAATAAGAATGAATTTTTCGGCGTGATGCGCTGAAATCTGCATTTTGTTTACGGCTGCCGCAAACTTTTGAACGGAGGGATTGTGTTGGTTGAGCTCTATGTGCTGCTGCGCGGAATGCGCGCGGCAGAGATTTTTCGCTCCGGCGTGTCCGCCGTACAGGCGGCGCAGGCGTTTCGTGCGCAGAACGCGCGAATGAAAGCCGCCGTGCAGGCGCTGCTGACGGATGGCGTTCCGCTGCGCCGTGTGCTGATCCCCTACATTGACACCGTGCTGATGGATGCGCGTACACCGGATTACTTTATGGGCGGGCGCATTCTGCTTTGCGGCGTTTCAAATGCTCAGGCCGATGCATGCCGCCGTATTGCCGCACAGCATTCGCTGCGCGTATACACTGCCGTCTGCGACGACACGCTGCGGAAACAGCTGCAGCTGCGCATGGAGCCGGCGGCCTCCACACGCAGCCGGATCTGCGCGGATGTGGGCGGCGCAGCACCCGCCTGTGCGGCGCTGGTGGGCTACTTCTTCCCTGCCGGACGCATGACGGAGCCGGAGCCCAATCCGATGCACCGCCGGGCCTGCTCGCGCGCCGTGCTGGCGCTGGGCGATATGCTGGGGCGAACCGTGCGCAGTGCGGGCGGCGAAATTTTGTGCTGCGCCGAAGATGCGCTCGTTTGTGCGTGGCCGCAGGCAGAGCCGGATGGCATGGCGGCTGCGCTTCAGCAAACCTTTGTACGGCACTGCGCGCCGTTGATTGGCGGGCCCGCTCAAATGAAGCGGGTTTGCTATTCGCCTGCGATGTAAAAAAAACTTTCCGATCGAAAAATATGCAAAAAAACTTGCAAAAAATCTCGGAATGTGATATGATAATAAAGGTGTTTTATCTTCTGTGGAAGTGGAGGTGTCGAAGCG
>CAKUME010000367.1 GCA_934667575.1 uncultured Eubacteriales bacterium
CCCAAAAAAAGCTTATAATATAAAAAATACGGCCCGTGATCGGCCGAGTTTGTTTATCGAAAGGTTTGATGAAATTGGAGCGCAAGAAATTCTATATTACCACGCCGATTTATTATCCGTCGGGCAATCCGCATATTGGTCATTGCTACACCACGGTGGCCTGCGACTCGATCGCCCGCTACAAGCGGATGCAGGGCTTTGACGTGATGTTCCTCACCGGCACGGATGAGCATGGTCTCAAAATTGAGCAGCGCGCCAAGCAAAAGGGCGTTGCGCCCAAGGAATATGTGGACGAGATCGTCGCCGTGTTCAAAAATCTTTGGAAATATATGAATATCAGCTACGACCGCTATATCCGCACCACGGATGATTACCATGTGGAAGCGGTGCAGAAGATTTTTAAAGATCTTTATGATCGCGGCTACATCTATAAAGGCGAATATGTGGGCAAATACTGCACGCAGTGCGAGGCGTTTTGGACGGAAACGCAGCTGGCGGACGGCAAATGCCCCGATTGCGGCCGCGATGTGATTGATGCAAAGGAAGAAGCCTACTTTTTCCGTCTTTCGCAGTTTGCCGACCGGCTTGAGGATCTGCTGCTCAACACCGACTATCTGCGTCCCAAAACCCGCGCGCAGGAGCTGGTGAACAACTTTATCCGTCCGGGGCTTGAGGACCTCTGCGTGTCGCGCACCTCGTTCACATGGGGCATTCCGGTAACGTTCGATCCCAAGCATGTGATCTATGTGTGGGTAGACGCGCTGTCGAACTACATCACCGCGCTGGGCTATCAAAACGAAGCCTATCACGACTTTGATCGCTATTGGCCTGCCGATGTGCACATGGTTGCCAAGGACATTATGCGCTTCCATGCGATTATCTGGCCGGCGATCCTGATGGCGCTGGATCTGCCGCTGCCCAAGCATCTGGCGGTGCACGGCTGGATCACGTTCAACGGCAAAAAGATGAGCAAATCGCTCGGCAACATCGTGGATCCGCTCGTGTTGGGGGAGCGCTACGGCGCCGACGCCATCCGCTACCACATCCTGCGCGAAATGGCGCTGGGCGCAGACAGCTCGTTCTCCAACGAAATCATGATTCACCGCATCAATTCCGATTTGGCGAACGATCTCGGCAATCTTGTTTCGCGTACCGTGGCAATGGTGCTCAAATATTTCGACGGCACACTGCCGGCGGAGCGGGAGGCAGCTGATCCGGACGGTGAATTTATCGCGATGATGACCGGCTTGCGCGCCACAGTCGATCAGCTGATCGACGAAACGCAAATCAGCAATGCGCTCACGGAAATCTTCCGCGTGATCTCGCGCGCGAATAAATACATTGATGAAACCACTCCGTGGGCGCTGGCCAAGGATGAAAGCAAGCGTGCCCGGCTGGCGTCTGTGCTGTATAATTTGCTCGAATGCATTCGTATCACCACCGCGCTGCTCACGCCGTTTATGCCCACCACCATGCCCAAGGCGCTTGCGCAAATTGGCGCAACCGACGCGGATATTGCCTACGATCGGCTGAATCAGTTCGGTGTGCTGCCTACCAATGTAACGGTGCACAAGGGGGACATCCTGTTCCAGCGCATCGATATGGACAAAGAGATCGCCGAGCTGAACCAGATGATCGCGGATCAGCAGAAAGCGGCGCAGGCGCAGCTGAGCGGCACACCGGAGAATTTGGCCGCGCCGCAAGAGGAGAAACCGCAGATCGGCATTGAGGATTTCCAGAAAAACGAACTGCGCGTGGCCAAGGTGCTGGCCTGCGAGCCGGTGA
>CAKUME010000368.1 GCA_934667575.1 uncultured Eubacteriales bacterium
AAAACACGATCACATTGGCATTCTCCGGCACATCCAGCGCCACGTCTTCCAGCCAGTGCAGCTGCGGTTCGCCCAGAGCCCAGTGTGGCGTGGGGGGCACACGCTCCGGACTGGAATCGCAGGGAGTTGAAAGAAAAATCAGACGCATCGGGCATTTTCGTGCGCCGACTGCCGGGTAATCCACATAGAAATAGGCGCTGTCACCGTGAAAGTGTGCCAGTCCGCCGTCAAACCGTGCACCCACAGCAGCATGCCACAGCGTTGGTGAAAAAAAGTCGGTGCCGATACCGTCGTGGTTACCGTTAATAAAAAATGCCGGTACTCCTACTGCATCGCGTGCCCGGTCGGAAAATTCCGTGAGCAGTTCACTCACGCGTGCAGTGGCAATGTGTTCCTCACGACCCAGCATGGCAAACCAGTCGCCCAAACCAATGAGCGCGTCTACATGTGTAGCCGCGCGCAGCGCGGCAAGCGCATCGCACAAGGCGCAAAAGTGCGGGTCATCGGTGCCGCGCACATGTATATCCGAAATGATCGGAATGATCAGGGAATCCGGCTCCACCGCTTGCGCAATGCGTGCAGCAGCATCGTCGGCAGCCATTGTCCAATGCGTTGAAATACTCATCCAATCCATATCTCCTTCGTTTTCGATTGACCTTCCTTTGGGCTGTTTTTCGCTGTGGCGCGTAACACCGCCCCTTTACGCATCCAGCGAGGAATAAACCACGTTGCGCAGGCGCGGCTGATAATATTCCTCCTGCGGGTTGAGCATGTGGTGCGCATAAAACACCGCGAGGTTGCGCCCGGCGTCGGCCAGCACCGTGGCGCCCGCCGCGCCGCCCCAGCCGAATTCGCCCACGTCGCTCAGCGCGCCGGCCGCCGCCGGGTCGATCAGCGTGCGCACGCCCAGGCCGTAGCCGTAGCCGGTGAGCTGCCGCCACGAAAAATTAGTCATCTGCGCCGCGTTCAGGCGGTTGGTGTGCATGAGCCGCACGGTGTTCGCCGAGAGGATGCGCGCGCCGGTCAGCCCCAGGCCGTTGTTCGCCAGTGCGGCCACCAGCTTCACATATTCGCCCACCGCGGTGGTAATGCCTGCGCCGCCGCTGTCGTAGTCCGGGCCGAGCACATAGCCCACGGACTTTTCCACCTTTTTGAACGTGCCGCTGCACGCGCGGCCGGCGCTTTGCGCCTGCACAAAATCCATCCGGTCGGCGTCCGCTTTGTCGGGCACAAAGCAATATTGGCTCGCCATGCGCGCCTCCACTTCGGGCGTGTGGTGATACACCGTATCGCGCATTTCCAGCGGATCGAACACGTTTTTCTGCACATAATCGCGGAACGGCATGTCGGCAATGAGCGCAACCAGCCCCGCAAGCACATCGTGGCACAGGCTGTATTGCCACGAAGTGCCCGGTTCAAACGAAAGCACCGTTTGCGCCAGGCAGCGCGCCACGGTCACCGTGTCCATGCGGCCGGCGGTTTTTTCGCGGGCCGCGGCAATGGCCGGCGCGTTCAAATCGTAGTTGAGCCCGGCGGTCATGGCGAACAGGTCGCCCACCGTGATCGGCCGCTGCGCGTCCACCACTTCGCCCGCGGCGTTTTGGACCTTCATGCGGCGATATTCGGGAAAATAGTCCGAAAGCGGGTCGGTGAGCAAAAAGGCGCCGCGCTCGAGCAGCTGCGCCGCCGCCGTGACCGTGGTGACCTTGGAGCAGGAATAAATGTTCACCAGTTCCCGGCCAGTCATGGGGGTTTGGGTTTCGAGGTCGGCGTAGCC
>CAKUME010000369.1 GCA_934667575.1 uncultured Eubacteriales bacterium
GGGCACCTCCACGCAGGCGTCCTCCGGCAGGTTTTCGATGAGATGGCCGCGGTTGATCACGTTGCCGCCGATCTGATACGGCTCGTTGGTCACCACGGATTCCATAATGTGCGACGCATATTCGCGCGAGCGCTCATGCGCCAGCCGGTCGCTGTGGCTCAGCTCGGCGTATTCCTTTTTCCAGTCGGCGATCTGCTTAATGCAGCGGCGCGGGTATTCGTCGAGCGGAATGTTGTAGCGGTCGATCAGCTCGGGATAATTGCGCTTGATGAAAAACGGATTGTATTCCGCGTTGTGTTCGCTCGATTCGGTGCAGTAGTAACCAAACCGGCGGATGTATTCAAAGCGCACCATGTCGTGGTGTTTTTCGGCGGCGTTCTTTTCGGCGGCGCGGCGGCGAATTTCGGGATAAAGGTCGTTGCCGTCGCGGTCGCGCAGCTCCAGCAGCCAGCCCATGTGGTTAATGCCCGCTATCAGCTCCTTGCGGCCCTCGAGCCGATCCTCCATGCCCAGCTCGGTGAGCAGCGTGGAGCTGCACGTTTGCACGCTGTGGCACAGGCCGATGGTGCGAATGGGCGTGTAGCGCTGCATGAACCCGGTGAGCATGGCCATGGGGTTCGTGTAGTTCAAAAACAGCGCGTTGGGGCATACCTCCGCCATGTCGCGCGCAAAGTCCTCGAGCACCGGAATGGTGCGCAGTGCGCGCATGATGCCGCCAATGCCCAGCGTGTCGCCAATGGTTTGGCGCAGGCCGTATTTTTTGGGCACCTCGAAGTCGATGATGGTGCAGGGGTCATAAAGCCCCACCTGAATGGCGTTCACCACAAAGTCGGCGTTGCGCAGTGCGTTTTTGCGCTGCTCCACCCCCAAATAGGTGGTAATTTTTCCGTTGCTGCCCAGCGTCTGCTTCATCAGCGTCAAAATGGCTTCGCTTTCCTTCAGCCGCTCGCCGTCAATGTCATACAGCGCAAATTCGCTGTCGCGCAGCACCTCGCTGCACATGCAGTCGCCGATCACGTTGCGCACAAACACCGTGCTGCCCGCGCCCATAAATGTAATTTTCATTTGCCGTTCGGTCCTTTCTGCCGCGTGCCGTTCCGGCACGCTTTTTGTCCATTATACCGACCCCACGGGCAAAAAGCAATCGCCTGATGTGTCATGTTTTTTTGTCCGAATGTGCGGCCGTGCCAAAAAAATGAAAAAAACGCACCGCCCGATTGACACCGCCTTTCGGCCATGTTATAATGGCGATGGCAGAAAACGGGCGCGCGGCGCGCCGAAAGGCAGCCGAACGCGGCCGACCAAAGCACAATGGGGAGGACAACCATATGAAAAAAGCATCGGATTTTGGATTTGCGCCGGGCAACGCGCCCGAGGTGAATAGCGCGGCGCTCAACGCGGCCGTGCAGGGCGGCGGCACCGTGCTGGTGGACGGCGTGGGCGTGGCGGATGTGCGCGAGCCGGTGGTGCTTGGCGACAACACCACGCTGGAATTTGAAAACGGCCTGCAGCTGCGGCGCAACCGCTGCCCCGACGGAGAAACCGGCTATGTGTTTGTGAACGAGGGCGCGTTTTCGGGGCGAACGAATCACCGCATTCGGCTGCGCGGGCTGAGCCTGATCTGCAACGGCGTGGAGTGCAGCAGCCGCGCGGTGCAAACCGATCGCTGTGTGCCCGGGCTGCGAGGGCACCTGGCGTTTTACCACGTGAAGGATCTGGCAATCGAGGACTTTGAAACGTATGATATGCCGGCGCAGGATTTTGGCATTCATGTTT
>CAKUME010000370.1 GCA_934667575.1 uncultured Eubacteriales bacterium
GCCCGCCAGCGCCGCCAGATAGATGATGGATCCCCAACCGGTGCTCTGCCACACGCCCGACCAGACGTACATGTGCCGAAACACCTCGGGCTTGGCCAAAAAATAGATCGCCTGGCCGCCCATCAGCTCGATCACATGATTCACAATGCCGATCGAGGGCGAAAACATCACGTTGATCATGCCCACCAGCACCACGGTGGAGATGAAGTGCGGCGCATAGAGCACTGTTTGCGAAAACTTGCGGAGCTTGGGCGTGATCTCATTGAGCAGCAGCGCCAAAATGATCGGAAACGGAAAGCCCACGATCATGGAATAAAACGACAGGATCAGCGTGTTTTTCATCAGCCGGCCAAAATAGTAGCTTTCGAAAAACGACTGAAAATGCTTCAGGCCCACCCACGGGCTGCCTGCGATGCCAAACACGCCTTTATAGTCCTTGAATGCGATTTGCAGGCCGTACATCGGCTGATAGCAGAAAATCAAAACATAGATCAGCGCCGGCAGCATCAGCAGATAATAGGTGCGCGCCTGTTTGATCTCGTTCCACAGGCGCCGCCCACGCGATGCCTGCGTGCGCGGCACGCTGGCCGATAAACTGTTCTGCATAGGTTGATTCCTCCCAAAATTTGTTCCCGTTCCTGCCGCCGCGCTGCGCCGGTGGGGCGGTCGATGGCTTTATTGTACCCTCCCTCCGCCGAAAACGCAAGAGTAAAGAATTGCACGGCCGCAAGTCAAGATTTTGAATGTATTTTGCACAACGAAATCCGTGTTCTGTTGTGCAACATGCTGTTTTACCGTTTTGCGGGCGTCGGTTTGGATGCAAATTAGCAATTTCTTGCACCCCACGGAATTCCATTTTTATCCAGTGCAAGAATTTACTAAAGCCCAAATCGCCAAAACATTTGCATTCGGCGGAATGCTGTGCTATGATAAATTCATGATAAATTTTTGCAGGCTGCATGCAAGAAAAATGGAACTACCCCATGCGCCTGCAAATTCGAACCAGAGGAGGATGCTTTTTGAGCGAACCAAACCATGCGCCCCAGCCCCAGCCGGAACGGCCCAAATTTCCGCGCATTGGCACGCCGGGGTTTGTGCGGGCGTTCGGCACGGCGGTGCGGGCGCGCATTCGGGAGCGGCACTATCTGTTCCGCCTAACGGTGGCAGTAATCGCGCTGGCGCTGGTGCCCTACACCGTTTCGCTGATTTCGATCCTGCGTTATTCCTATCATGAAATGGTTTCGACCAATGAGGAAAGCTATGCGCGGGCCGCCAGCTCGTTTGCCGCGCAATTTTCGGAGCAGATGAACGAATATTTGCTGCACGCCACGCTGATTTCCACCGAAAGCCGCGTGCCGTCGCGCACGGCATCGCTGCTGCAAAGCGAAACCACTCTGCCCTATCCCGTGACCTACCCGAAAATCATTCAGGTGCTGCAGCAATATAATTCAGCCGGCTACAACTACGGGGTGTACTACCCGCGCGCCGACGCGCTGTTTACCACAACAAACAAATACACCGCGTCCAGCTATCTGCGCGCGATGCAGCTCACCGACTCGGGGCTCGACGAATTTTTTTCGTCTGAAGAACGCACCGGTCTCCGATTCTGCGCGGCCTACGATGAACACGACAGCGGCGCGCTCTATATCGGCGTGCCCGTCACGCTGGGCAACTCGCGCGAGCCGGTGCTTATCTTTTATATTATGGAAGCGAATTCGTTCAAGGTGTCGCGCATTGCGTTCAACGCCGCGCAGGCGCAATGGACGGTACGGGACG
>CAKUME010000371.1 GCA_934667575.1 uncultured Eubacteriales bacterium
ACGCCAAGGAAGGATGCATTTTTTGATGAGACGGTTGCTTTCGCTGCTGCTGGCAGCGGCGTGTGTGCTGGCCGCACTGACCGGCTGCACTTCGTCCAAAAAGCCGGAGCTCGACGACGGCCCCGGCACGCTTTATCAATACGAAATGCCCAAGGCGGGCGACGAAATTGCGGTGATCGAAACCTCCGTGGGCGACATTACCGTGCGGTTTTTCCCGGAGGAAGCGCCCAAGGCGGTGCAGAACTTTATCGCGCTCGCCAAGCAGGGCTACTACGACGGGCTGGAATTTTACCGCGTGATCAATGAGTTCATGATCCAGTCCGGCAGCCCCGACAACACCGGCACCGGCGGCCAGAGCAGCTTTGGCAAGGGCTTTGAAAACGAGATCTCGCCCAAGCTGCACCATCTGCACGGCGCGCTCTGCATGGCGCACTCCGAGGAGAAAAACTCGAACCAGAGCCAGTGGTACATTGTGCAGAACAAGGTGCTCTCCACGTCGTACTACACGTCGCTCGCGGATTCCCAGCGGGCAGACGCGAGCTGCGGCTACACCGAAAAGGTGATCGAGGCCTACAAAAAAGACGGCGGTGCGCCGTGGTGCGACGGCAAATACACCGTGTTCGGTCAGGTGATCGACGGCCTGGATGTGGTGGATCGCATCGGCCGCATGCGTACCGACGACAACGACCGTCCGGTGGAAGCCGTGACCGTTACGCGCGTGACGATTCAGACCTATTCGGAATAAACAGACCCGTTCCAAGCGGCGGCCCCATGCGGGCTGCCGCTTTTTTTGTTCGGCAGGCGGGGAGCGCATGCTGACAAGGTTCCATTCGGTTGCTATAATAAATGATAGGAAACAAATGGGAGGGAGTGTAATGTTAGACAAGAAATTATTATATGAGATGTTGTCGGACTTAGTCATAGTTATATGTTGCGGAATTATTATTTATCTGCTGTGTCGATTCGCCAAGTGGCTCTGGTGGACAAATCCGCAGGCGCAGGGCGCACGCATCAGTTATGAACGTGCACGGAATGAATACTACTATATGCGCAGGAATCCGGAATTAGAGGCACAAATTCTTCATGAAGAAATGATCAAAAAATACGGGCCAAACTATTACGGGATGAATTATTCGCTGGTCATGCCCGCCGTGGAGAAACGGATACATGAGGCCAACTGTATCACAAAGCATGAATTTTACAAAGCCCAGCAGGAAGTGTATGCGTTTGAAAATGAGAATATTCAGCCGCATAGATATACGCTGGGCGCACCGGAATATTTCAGCCAGTTGATCGCCAAAGACCGTGAAGAGGGCAAGGTGTGTGTGCATGACGATTGCAGACTGTCGAACTGCCGCCCCAAATAAACGCCCAAGCGGCTGCGGGAAGATCGTTTGGCACATATCACCACACAAAACGTGTATTTCGAGCAAGGCGCCTGCTTTTTTGGGCGGATCGCAGCGAATCGGAAAGAAATATTGACATTCGGCGCGCGCCGTACTATAATATTGTCAAGCAGTGGGCGCACCCGGGATGGGCGCGCGTCCGCTTTTTTCGAACGAGCCTCGCTCGGAAAGGAAGAAAATAAATGGATACAAATTACAGATGCCCCGCCTGCTTTGCGCCGCTTGGGGAGCCCGGCTCCTGCCCGCATTGCGGCTACGACGGCCACAGCGCCGACCAGCCGCCCTATTTGCGTGTGGGCGCGGTGTTGCGTGCGCGCTATCACATTGGGCGGTTGGTGCGCGCCAACGGCGAGGGGGCGGTCTATCTG
>CAKUME010000372.1 GCA_934667575.1 uncultured Eubacteriales bacterium
GTGCTGGCGTTCGCCGCGTT
Source organism: uncultured Eubacteriales bacterium (assembly GCA_934667575.1). Lineage (GTDB taxonomy): Bacteria > Bacillota > Clostridia > Oscillospirales > Acutalibacteraceae > RGIG4076. The sequence continues at coordinate 21 of CAKUME010000372.1, forward strand.
GGCGTGAATAGACCCGGCCGCTGGACATCCGGTTGCCGCGGCCGCGCCGCCCCAGCGCCAGCGCGAGCACAACGATCACAAGCAGCACCACCGCCGCAAGCCACAAAAACGCACCGAGCTTCCAGCTGGCGGCGTCGCTGGCAAACTTTTGCCAAAATGCGCCGCTCCCGCTCGACGGCGCGGCAGACGACACGGCGGCAGCAAGGCTCGGCCCGGCCATTGCGCGCATATTCATTGCGAAGCACTCCTTCGTTTTGTTGCAACCATTCCCGTTTTCCGATGGACACCGGCCGCAAGCGAACGGCCGGATAACAAAAACGGGAAGAAACTGTTTGAAATCGAACCGAACTCCGGACAAAAGCAATGGAATCCGACGATATTCAAAACAATCTCTTCCCATTCAGTTGCCTGCGCCAGCGCGCCGGGCAATCGCTTTTTCGGAGCGAAAAGCAGGCTTACGCGTTCGCGTTGAGCTTGCGGACGAGCGCCGACTTTTTGCGGGCAGCGGTATTGGGATGAAGCAATCCCTTTGCAGCGGCCTGATCGATCTTCTTCACCGTGAAGCGAACCACCTCCGCGCGATTTTCCGCTTTGGCGGCAATCGCTTCGTTGGCTTTCTTCATATCGGTTTTCAGAGCGGAAGCAAGGGCTTTGTTCTGCAAAGTTTTCACTTTGATCACTTTCACGCGCTTCTTCGCGGACTTGATATTCGGCATAATGGCACCTCCTTCACATACTCATAGTCGTGCATAAAATATCATACCATCATTTTGCGAAAAAAGCAAGTGTTTTTTCGCAATTCGGGCAGATTTTTTCGGCGGAGGCACAGCAATGCTTATTTAATCAGGCCGCTTTGGCGAACGAGCTCCTCCACATCGGTGTTGCGGAGCTTTTTGAGCGCGATTTTGAGCGCTTCACGCTCCACGAACGTGAGGTCGGCTTCATCCACGGTCTTTTTATCAATCGCATAGTAGCAGGCGCGCAGCAGCTCGCGCACATCGTAGGCGCTGCCCCACACCTCCGGCACGGCGCGGTCCACGTTCAGCAGCGTGTAGACGGCCTCCATGCCGGTGCGGATGGAATACTCGGTGGTGAAGATGGTGTCGCGCGGCGTTTCGGCGAACTGCCCCACAAATGCGAAGTTGACGGCGCCTTCCGGCACCACCAGCGGGCGGTCGGCGTGCTTGCGCGGCTGGAAGAACGCGTTGATATACGGCATGAAGCAGGTGGTGGTGTTGCATTCATTCTTGGCAAGCGTGTCGATGCGATCAGCCGGAACACCGATGTGATAGAGCCACTCGCGGCAAACCTCTTCGCCGGTGCAGTCGCGCATGGGCTTTTGGACGTAGTTGCCCGCACGGTTCGTGTTCAGCGCATAGACCCACACGAGCACGGTGTTGGGGTCCTGCGCACGGAACTGCGGCTGGCGGTTGATCGTCCACGACAGATACCAATGGTCCACGCTGTCTTTCACGGTCACAATGCCGCCGGTGGTCACTTTGCCTGCACGCGGGTCGCGCTTGCAGATATTCATAATATAGCGGATGATCTCATCATTTGCCGTGGCCACCGTGGCGCTCATCCAGTTGGTGGCTTCGGTGTTGGAGCAGAACGCATCGGGATTGCCGTATTCGCCGTGGTCGGCCTGACGGGCGATGTTCTTCCACAAATCCCACGATTCGCCCGCACCGTTTTTGATGTGGGACAGATCGGGCGCATGGGTCTGGTCGCCGTAGCAGGAAGTGTCGGTGC
>CAKUME010000373.1 GCA_934667575.1 uncultured Eubacteriales bacterium
GTGCTGAACGAGCATGTGTTCATCGAGGAGGATATGAAGAAAAAGCTCGCGCCGATGGACGTGCATGCGCTGGTTTCGGCTCGCATGGCGCACACCCAGCAGTTCTCGTTCGATTCGCTTAAAATTCGGCACCTCAACGACTACCGCAGCCTGTTTGGCCGCGTGGGCTTCACGCTGGCCAATGCCGACGAATCGGGCTTCACCGACGAGCTGCTCGCCGACTATGCCGCCGGCAAGCCGAGCCGCTATTTGGAGCTGCTCTATTTTCAATACGGCCGCTATCTGCTGATCTCCTCTTCCCGGCCGGGCACGCTGCCCGCCAATTTGCAGGGCATTTGGAACTGCCACGACCAGTCGCCGTGGGGCAGCGGCTACTGGCACAACATCAATGTGCAGATGAACTATTGGCCCGCATTTTCGACCAATTTGGCCGAAACCTTCACGGCCTATGCCGACTTCAACCGGGCGTTCCGCCGCGCGGCCGCGCGCTGCGCCTACCGCTATTTGCAGCAATGGAACCCCGAAAACATTACCACCACCGACGAAACGCAGTTTGAATCGGCCTATGGCTGGACGATCGGCACCGGCTCCTACGCGTATGAAATTGAAGGGCCGGGCGGCCACTCCGGCCCGGGCACCGGTGGCCTCACCACCAAGCTGTTTGCGGACTGGTACGATTTTACGCAGGACCGGGCGGCGCTCGCCGACGCCGTTTACCCCACGCTCGCGAGCATGAGCCGGTTTTTGACCCGCACGGTGCGCGACTACAGCGGCGACCTGCTTGCCGCGTTTTCGGCGTCGCCCGAGCAGATCATCAACGGTCATTGGAGCACACCCGTGCTGTATTATCAAACCGTGGGCTGCTCGTTTGACCAGCAGATGATTTGGGAAAACGGCCGCGATATGCTCCGCGCCGCCGAAGCACTGGGTGTTTCGGATGCCGACACTGCCCGCCAGCGCGCACAGCAGGATCACTATTCCCCGGTGCACGTCGGCTGGTCGGGCCAGATTAAGGAATACCGCGAGGAGCGCTTCTACGGCGAAATCGGCGAATATCACCACCGCCATATTTCGCAGCTGGTCGGCCTCTATCCCGGCACGCTCATCACCTCCGACACGCCTGCCTGGATGGACGCCGCCAAGCTGACGCTCACCGAGCGCGGCGACCAATCCACCGGCTGGGCGCTGGCGCACCGGCTCAACGCATGGGCACGCACCGGCGACGGCAACCACGCCTACCGGCTGCTGCACAATCTGCTCGGCCAGCGCACGCTGCCAAACCTGTGGGACTTTCATCCCCCGTTCCAGATCGACGGCAACTTTGGCGGCACGGCGGGCATTGCCGAAATGCTGCTGCAAAGCCACATGGGCGCGATTTGCCCACTGCCCGCGCTGCCGGACGAATGGCCCACCGGCGCGGTGTGCGGCCTGTGCGCGCGCGGCGGCTTTGAGGTATCCATTGCGTGGCGCAGCGGCATTTTGGAGCGGCTCGTGATTCGCTCCAAGGCGGGGCAGCCCTGCGTGGTGCGCTACCCGAACATCGGCACGGCGGTGCTCACGGGCACAGCGGCCACTTCGCCCAACGCGGACACGCTCCGCTTCCACACCAGCCCGGGCGGCGAATATGTCATCACCGGCATTGCGCCGCGCCGGCTTGCACCCGCGCCGCAGGAGCTGACCGCCACGCGCGCAGACGGTATGCAAACGCTGCACTGGGATGCTTTGCCGGAACTGCGTTACAACATTTACCGCGCAGTGGACGACGACGCAC
>CAKUME010000374.1 GCA_934667575.1 uncultured Eubacteriales bacterium
GTATATGCATCACGATATCGACACGGTGGAACGCATGAAGATCATCCGCGACCTGCGGTTGGGCGAATTTGATGTGCTGGTGGGCATCAATCTGCTGCGCGAGGGGCTGGACATTCCGGAGGTGTCGCTGGTGGCAATTCTGGATGCGGATAAGGAAGGTTTTCTGCGGTCGGAAACCTCACTGGTGCAAACCATTGGCCGTGCGGCGCGCAATGCGGAGGGGCAAGTAATCATGTATGCCGACGAAGTGACGGAATCGATGCAGCGCGCCATTGAAGAAACCGAGCGCCGCCGTGCGCTTCAGATGAAATATAACGCGGCGCACGGCATCGTGCCCAAAACGATCATTAAAAAAGTTGCGGATCTGCTTGAGATCACGGTGAAAACCCCGACCGACAAAAACAAACGCGCGCGCGCCGACCAAAAGCTCACTCATGCACAGCGCGTGCAGCTGATCGATCAGCTGACCCGCGAAATGAAGGCCGCTGCCAAGCTGCTGGAGTTTGAACACGCTGCGTATTTGCGCGACCGCATTCGCAAATTGCAGGAACAGGACGAGGCCGACATCCGCGGACTGACTGCACAGCCCAAACACAGTTAATCATTGTTTTTCCCCCGAAAGGAGACGTAAATTCATGGCTTCGCAATCGATCGTGATTCGCGGCGCACGCGAACACAATCTCAAAAATATCAACTTGGAAATTCCGCGTGACAAGCTGGTGGTGCTGACCGGACTATCCGGCTCGGGCAAATCATCGCTCGCATTCGATACCATCTATGCAGAAGGGCAACGCCGCTATGTGGAGTCGCTGTCCTCTTATGCACGGATGTTTCTTGGGCAGATGGACAAGCCCGATGTCGATCAGATCGACGGCCTGTCGCCCGCAATTTCGATCGATCAGAAAACCACATCGAAGAACCCACGCTCTACGGTGGGCACCGTGACCGAAATTTACGACTATCTGCGGCTGCTGTATGCACGCGTGGGCGTACCGCACTGCCCGGTCTGCGGGCGGGAGATCAAGCAGCAAACGGTCGATCAGATCGTGGATCAGGTGATGGCGCTGCCCGAACGCAGCCGGATTCAGATTCTTGCGCCGGTGGTGCGTGCACGCAAGGGCGAGCACGTCAAACCACTCGATGCCGCGCGCCGTGCCGGGTATGTTCGCGTACGCATAGATGGAAATATGTATGACTTGTCGGAGCCGATTGCACTGGAAAAAAACAAAAAGCATACGATCGAAGTGGTTGTGGATCGGCTGGTGGTGAACGATTCCATTCGCACCCGGTTGACTGACTCCATCGAAACGGCGGCAAAGCTGGGCGGCGGCCTTACCGTGGTGAATGTGATCGGTGGGGAAGACCTGCTGTTTTCACAAAACTTTGCCTGCCCGGAGCACGGGGTGAGCATCGAAGAGCTAACGCCGCGCATGTTTTCGTTTAACAATCCGTTTGGCGCATGCCCCAAATGCACGGGGTTGGGCGTGTTTATGAAAGTGGACCCCGATCTGATCATTCCCGACCGCACCAAGTCGATTCGGGAAGGCGCGATCAAGGCCAGCGGATGGTATTATGCCGACGGCGTCTCGATTGCCGCAATGTATTACGAGGGGTTAGCCAAGCACTATCATTTTTCGCTCGGCACACCGTTCTGCGAGCTGCCGGAGAACATTCAAAACATTCTGCTTTATGGCAGCCGCGGCGAAAAAATTGAGCTGACCCGCCGCAACGAATCGCGCGAAGGCACCTATAT
>CAKUME010000375.1 GCA_934667575.1 uncultured Eubacteriales bacterium
GTAAAGAGCTTTTTTGTAAATTTTTTCGAAAATACAAAAAACAGTGCAAAACGGAAGTCACAGCCGAGCGGAATGTTTGCAAGTCGGAAATTTTCCGAATCGGAACGAATTGAATTGATGAAACGCATGTGCTATAATACCTATAATTGTATTTTTTCATATCGCTGCAAATTGAAATTATTACAAGAAGGGACCGAACAACATGAATATTGCACTGAATGCGCAAAAAAACTGCGGCGCGATCAAGCCGCTCCACGGCATCACAAACGGCCCCATCAGCTACGGCGGACTCTATAACACCACCAAGGAATATGTGGAGATGGGCATTCCGCTGGTTCGGCTGCACGACACCGATTATCCGCTTCCGCAGGCGGTGGACGTGTATCAGATCTTCCGCGATTTCGATGCCGACCCGGACGACCCTGCCAGCTACGACTTTCTCATCACGGATGAATATATCAAAGCCATCCACGAGACCGGTGCGCAGGTGATCTATCGCTTGGGAACGTCCATTGAGCATCTGCCGGTTCGGCGTTGGATCGCTCCCCCGAAAGACAATATGCAATTTGCGCGCATTTGCGCCGGTATCATTCGCCACTATAACGAAGGCTTTGCAAATGGCTTCCACTTTGGTCTTCGGTATTGGGAAATCTGGAATGAACCGGAATGCGGCGACCAGCCGGAAGCGAGCAACCATATGTGGGGCGGAACCAAGGCGCAGTTTTTTGCGTTGTATGACGTGGTTTCCGGCCATCTCAAAAAGGAATTCGGCGATCGCATTGCGGTGGGCGGCTACGGCTCCAGCGGTTTCTACGGCTTGGAGCTTCCGGAAGCGGAACGCCAGGATTGGCAAAAGAAGTGGATCGGCTTTTTTTCGGATTTTCTCGCTTTTGTAAAAGAGCATCATTGCCCGCTGGAATTTTTCACTTTCCATTATTATGGAATTGACACGGAACGACCGGTACTGTTTGCAAATTATGTTCGAGAAAAGCTGGATGCGGCCGGTTTCCGCGACTGCGCGATTATTTTGGATGAGTGGAACACATGGGCGTATGACTGGATTACCGAAATGTGCGGTGCGCGCCAAGTGCTCTCTATGTTTTGTGCGCTCGAAAACAGCCCCGTGAATGCCGCAACCTATTACGACGGCCAGCCCCACATGAGCTGGTGCGGAATCTTCGATCGCCTGTGCCAGAAGAAAAAGCCGTTCTATGCTTTCTGCATTTACAACAAATTGTATCGCCTGGGCACGCGCATTGATCTTTGTGCAGATGAGCCTCTCGTCGGCATGGCGGCGACCAACGGAAAAACGGCGGGCGTGTTTGTCGTGGGCAACGAAACCGACCGCACCCTGACGCTGAATGGCATTTGCGCAGAAAAAGTGGAAGCATTGCTGCTCGACGATACGCATGATCTGACCCCGCATCCGGTTCAAAAAACGGAAACGGGTGCCGTGTGCGCGCTTCCGGCCGGCGCGGTCGTTTATGTCGAATTTGAAAATGCAGCGGCAGCCGATCACTTCGATCCTTCTTCCGGTTCGGAAGCGTGCCGCGCACCGCAGGCAAACGCGCCGGAACAAAACGGAGAAGAACCGTTTTGGCATGATTAAAGAGTGGGTGATTTCACCTGCCGCCTTGCCGCAAAGCGCATCGCAACAGGTTCGCTCAAAAACCGAATAACTAAGCGAAAAAGAGATGTTGCCGCAAGGCCGCGTCTCGTTTCGCATACGCGCGCGCCGCAGAT
>CAKUME010000376.1 GCA_934667575.1 uncultured Eubacteriales bacterium
GGTGAACCCATCCGATTTGCAATCACCACACCAAACGGGCAGACACCGCAGGTAACGTGCGACGGCCGGCCGGTGCAGGTTGAGCACGAAAACGGCATGCCCTGCGTCACGTTCTTTCCGCATCGCACCGGCAAACATTCGTTTTGGATTTGTGCGGGCAATGTGGTTACGCATGCCGATTTTAATGTAAAAATTCCATTCGCAGAGCTGCTCAAAAAGCGCCTGTACTTCATCATCAATCATCAACAGTGCCGCGATCCCGAAAGCCCGCTCGACGGTGCGTTTTTGATTTATGATAACCGCACGCAAACCGTGTATTTTGACGATATGCATTCCGATCATAACGCCTGCCGCGAGCGGCTGAATATGTCGATTCTCATGGCGCGGTATTTGCAGGAGAAAAACGATCCCAAAGTGCGGGAGGCCATGGAACGCTTTATGCGTTTTATTTTCCGCGAAATATATGACGAAACGACCGGCGAAGTGTTCAACACGGTGGGCAAAAATCGCAATGCGCTGCGTCTTTACAATGCGCCGGGCGTGATGCTGCTGTTCGGCGAGTGGTATTTGGCGACGCACGACGATCGCTACCTGGATCATATCGGTAAGCTCGCCGAAAACTATTACGCCATCAACGGCCACAAGTGCTATTCCAATGCGGTGGCCATTGCCCGCATCCACAAGGCGTTTCAGGAAGCGGGACAGGCGGAAAAGTGGGCGCAGATGGAGGTATATTTCCGCCGCCATACCGATTATATGCTCCGGCAAGGCTTATCGTACCCAAAGCATGAAGTCAACTACGAGCAAACCATCGTCACTCCGGCCGTGACATGCTTGTCGGAAATGGGATCGCTCGTGCCGGCTGCCGAACAGCCGCGATATCGCGAAGCATTGCTCGGTCATGTGGAATGTCTGGATCGATTTTCCGGTATGCAGCCGAGCTACCTGCTGCATGAGATCGCCATTCGCTATTGGGATGATTTCCATTTTGGCAAGCAGCGCGTGATGGGGGATACCCTGCCGCAGCATTTGAGCTGCCTTTCCGCGCGGGCGTTTCTGGCATATAGCCGGTTCACTGGGGAACACTGCTGGGCAGTGCGCGCCGAGGAATGCATCCGGAACTGCTTGTGCCTGATCGACGATGACGGTCATGGTCACGCTGCTTATGTGTATCCCTATTCCCTGAATGAGCAGCGCGGCGAATTTTTTGATGAATGGGCCAACGACCAGGATTTGCCGCTCTACGATGCATTAAACGCGGCGGATCGGTGCCCGGTGTTTCGCATCTAAATTCCAACGGAAGCCTCATGGAGCATGCAGGCGGACGAGTTCGATCAGCGGGCCGCGCAAAGCAAAATCAGCGTCCCAAAGCTTTAGCCCTTGTTTTATCATTTTTACAATAAAAAACCGGCGTCCCCACGCGTGAATATCCTTTTCCGCATGCAGGCACTTGAAATCCGAAGATTCCAGCCTGCCTCCCAGGAATGATATTCCACGCGCAAAAGCGCCGATTTTTTATGTTCATTTTCTTTCCCGCTGCACTCCGGAGCGCGCGCCTTCCTGCGCGCCCGGGCGTTGGTTTACATCAGAATAGCTTCAGCGCGCTGCGATAACGGTCGAGCAGCCGGCCCAGCAGCAGCCCAAGAACTCCGCAGCTGACCAGCTCGCCCAGCCCGACCGTGAGCATCAAATAAGGCAGCGCGTCGGGCGTGCCGTAAGCATAGCGCAGCACCAGCG
>CAKUME010000377.1 GCA_934667575.1 uncultured Eubacteriales bacterium
GCGTTCCACCCCGTTGAGGTTGTCGTTCAGCCCGGTTTCCGGCCGCACGAACAACGGCGCGCTCACGCGGGTGAGATTCAGCTCATAGGCCAATGCGCGCTCAAAAAAGTCTTTGACCTCTTTGATGGCGATCGCCGTTTCCTTAATTGGCTGCGGCGCGCGGTAATCTTCCGGAATCATAATGCTCATTTTTGTGTTCCCCACTTCCCGAATGCGTTCAAATGCTTCGGATTGTATTGTAGCACAAATTGCGCGGCGATGCAAGCAAAACGACGGTGAAATACCAAAAAGACCGCCGCAGCGCGCTCATTGCACAGCCTGCGGCGGCTCGTTCATTTTTTGATGATAATGAGAACACTCCCGGGATTATTCCACGTTGCCGTTTTCGCGGTAGCCGCGCCACACGTTTTCGAAGAACCCGCCGCCCTCTGGCAGCGGATGCACCGGGCGCCAGAGCGATTCGCAGCCCGCGGGATGCCAGGTGATCTCCTGCGTTTCGCCGTCGAACTCATGCCGGTCGGCCACAAAACGGAACAGTTCCTCCATATGGGCCGGTTTTTCGCCCGCCGGGTCGGTGTAGAGCGCCGAACCGCGGGTGCGGCCGCCGTGCTGCGTGTAGTCCAGCATGGCCGAAAGCACGGTGGCCTGCGCGATCAGCACGTCGCGCAGCCGATAGGCGCGCATCAAACCGGCGCCCGAAGGCACGCGCACCCGCTCCGCGAAATGCGCAAACAGCTCCTGCACCTCGGCAAGCGCGGCACGCATTTTTTCCGTGTCGCGAATCGGGCCGCCCACGGCGCTCATGCGCGCCGCCGTTTGGCCAAGCAGCGCGCCCGCCGTGTCGCCGCCGCCCACGATTTGTGCGGCAAGCGTGCGATGCGCTTCCAGCACCGGCAGCGCCGCTACGCAAAATGCGGCGTCCGGCAGCGCCGGGCCGGCTTCGCGCCGGGCAATATACTGTGCCGCGCGCAGCGAACCCACCTGACCCGCATTGAGCGCGCTGCCGCCCGGGCGATACACACCGTGGCTGCCCGCCACCTCGCCTGCCGCGAAAAAGTGCGGCACGTTGGTCTGCCACCACAGGTCGATGCTCAGGCCGCCGTTGCTGTGCTGTGCGCACAGCGCGATTTCGAGCCGCTCGCGCGCGATGTCTACCCCTTTGGAGCGGTAGAGCTCCACCGCAGGCGCGTTCATGTGCAGCAGGCGGTCGATCGGCGTGCCGAAGCAGGCCTGTGCATTTTCAAGATAGCCGCGCGCCTCGTCGGTGAGCGAGGCATAGTCGATCTCGTCTGCACCGAACGGATTCGTGCGGAAGTCGAGGTAGACCTTGCGCCCGCGCAGCACCTGCTCGCGATACACCAGCAGATCGATCACCGACGATCCGGTGAGCGCCTTACGGCTGTCGAACGGCCATTCGTAGCCCTTTTTGAACACCATCGAGAGGCATTCGCCCGCCGTGCGGAAATATTCGCCGAGGAATTCGTGTTCGGTGCCGTCGGCATCCACCGAAACGAACCGCGGTAGCACCTGCATGTAGGTGCCGGACACGTTCCAGCGTGGCGCAGTGCTTGCCAGACCGTATTGCCATTCGGTGAGGTTGCGGCCGCGCACGCCGGCTTCAAACGCCACCCCGCTGCTGCCGCTGTGGCCAAACGGATAAACCGAATCGGCATAAATGCCCGCCGGGCCGCCGGTGGCGTAGACCACATTGCGGCAATTGAACAGCACAAACCGC
>CAKUME010000378.1 GCA_934667575.1 uncultured Eubacteriales bacterium
CAGCTGAAAACTGGCATCGCTGTGTGCCATGGCATTCAGAATCAGCCCGGCCGACACATATTGCGAAAGAATGCTCGCCAAGGCCACACCGGCCACACTCCAGCGGCACACAATCACGAAAAACAGATTCAGCGCAATATTCAGCACCCCGGCGATCAGCAGAAAGCGCAGTGGCCGTTTGGTGTCGCCGGCCGCGCTGAACACGGCGTTGCCAAAGTTATAGATTGCCAGCGCCGGCATGCCGAGCAGATAAATGTGCAGATAAAGCACCGCGCCGTCGAGCAGGTTGTCCTTGGTGCCCATCAGCACCAGCAGCGGCCGGGTGAAGCACAGCCCCAGCACCGTGAGCGCCGCGCCCACGAGCACACACAGCACCAGCGACGTGTGCACGCTGCGGTGCACGCCCGCATCATCGCCTGCGCCCAGGTAACGCGCCACCCGCACGTTCACACTGCTGCCCATGCCGATCAAAAAGCCGGTGAACAGGGTAACGAGCGTGGCGGTGGAGCCCACCGAACCGAGTGCGCCCGAACCGGAAAACCGCCCCACCACCGCAATGTCGGACATATTGAACAGCACCTGGAGCAAATTCGAGAGAATCAACGGAACACTGAACAAAAAAATCTGCCGTCCCAGCGGGCCGGTCGTCATATCCTGAATTTGGGTGCGCATAACCAAGAGACTCCTTTCCGCACATCCATCCTTGTGCGCTGTCCCATTATACTACTGCGACGCGCAGAAAACAAGCCCCCGGCGCCGCAATTTTGCAGGAAATCCTGCGGCGTCGGGGGGCTGCTGCACATGAAGAAAAATCATAGCGGCCGCGGTGATTATCCGGTTACCGCTGCATTTCGCGCATCCGCTTGAGCTGGCGCACGTCGTGCCCGATAAACGGAAGAACCTGATAACCGCCAATAATCCGCGACATCACGCGCTGTGAGTATTTTCCTTCCAGTTCCTTTAGCGGCAGATTCGTGCTGATGATGGTGGGGCGGCCGCTCATCTGGCGCGTGTTGATCAAATTATAAAATGCCGATACCACAAACTGCGTCTGGAATTCCGTGCCCAGATCATCGAGGATCAGCAAATCGCATTCGAGCAGATGGCGCTCACTGTCGGTGTTCACGGCCGCGCGGCCGAATCGTTCTTTTTCCAGTTGCGCCATAAAATTCTGCGCCGAACCATAGAGTACGCCGAATCCTCGGTCGATGGCTGCGCGCGCAATCGCGAGCGAAAGATGAGTTTTGCCAAGCCCGGTTGCGCCGGTCATCAAAATGCTGGGGGAGTGCAGCGAAAAATGCGCGGCATAATCCTTGCAGTAGGCCAAAATGGATTCCATTTTCCGCCGCGGAATCAACTGCGTCTTTTCGTCCGGCCGATCGGAATAATAAGAAAGATCAAAATTGGAAAAGTCGCAGAGCGCCAGCGGTGTAAGCGCATTCAGCCGCCGATAAGCCGATTCGCGCAGCGCGAGCTTGAAGCATTCGCACATTCGCCCGTCCACATTGCCCTCATCGCGGCACACCGGACACACAAAATGCGGCTCCATGTAGTCCGCCGGGAACCCGGCCGCTTCCATGGCCTGTGCGAACGCCTGCTGCTGCGCCCGGTTGCGCTGCGCCAGCTCCGCCACCTTGGCTTTCACGTCACCGCCTGCGAGCACCGCGCGTGCGGTTTGCAGTCCGGCTTTGGATATTTCGCGCTCAATTTCGAGCGCCTGCGGGC
>CAKUME010000379.1 GCA_934667575.1 uncultured Eubacteriales bacterium
CCTCAAAATGGACCTGGGCATTGGCCTGCTCATGGATGAGCCCGGCTGCCTGAACGCCCCGCTCGGCCTGATCGACGATATGAAAAAATACGCGCCGCATCTGCTCAATGTGCAGGGCGGCTCGGTCACGCCGGAAATGGTGCGCGCGCAAAAGAGCTATTCGCTTGTGACCACCGCCCATCCGTTCACCGGCATTCACCTCACCGAAAAGGGATTGGATTATCTGGAAAACTATGTGCGCGAGGTGCGCGAAGTGATCGGCTACGAGGTTCCGCTTGCCATCGACCATTTCGGCCACGTGTGCGTGGAGGACTGCATCCGCTTTGCGCGCCGCATGGAGCCGTATAACCTCGCATGGATCGAAGACATGATCCCGTGGAACTACACCGATCAATATGTGCGGCTGCGCAATTCCACGGCGATTCCGGTGTGCACCGGCGAAGATATCTATCTCAAGGAGGGCTTCCGCGAGCTGATCGAAGCGGGCGGCGTGTCGGTGATTCACCCCGACATTCTCACCTGCGGCGGCGCGCTCGAGCTCAAAAAGATTGCCGACATTGCCGACGAGCACGGCGTGGCGGTTGCGGTACATATGGCCGAAAGCCCGGTGGCCTGCATGGCGGCGGTGCAAACCTGCGCAGCCATGCACAACTGCCTGGCGCTCGAGTTCCACTCGGTGGACGTGCCGTGGTGGAGCAGCATGGTCAAGGGGCTGCCGGAGCCGCTGATCCAAAACGGCTTTATTCAGGTGCCCAACAAGCCCGGCCTTGGCTTCGACGATTTGGACGAAGACGTGCTGCGCGCGCACATCAACCCGAAAATTCCGGGCATGTGGGAGAGCACCGACGAGTGGAATCAGGAATTTTCCAACGACCGCATTTGGAGCTGATTTTGGGGTTTTGCCCCCAGCCGATTGATTCAGGAGGAGAAATGCATCATGCGTTTTGACAATCGCGACGATATTATCGCGCTCACCCCGCAGTGGAAGGGCGAACGCTTTCCCGACGGCCGGCCGAAGGTGCCGGACCATTATCTGGACGAAATTCGCAAAATGACGCTCGAGGAGCTGTGGAAGCCGATTTTTGTGCAGGGCTACGAAAACCAGTTCATCGGCGACATGCACACGCTGCATCCGGAGTTCGGCCACGACGGCCATTTGGAGCACAAGCTCATCGGCCGCGCGGTAACGGCGGTGTATGCGCCCACGCGCCCTGATTTCTACGACACCTCGTTTGCGCAGGCGGCGGCCGAGGGCCGCACCGGCACCCCGAACCAGTGGGTGATCGACACGCTCACCGACCGCGATGTGCTCGTGGTGGATATGTTCGACAAAATCTACAAGGGCACGTTTTTGGGCGGCAACCTGACCACCGCGCTGCGCGCCAAAACCCACACCGGCGGCGCGGTGATCTACGGCGGCATCCGCGACATTGAGCAGATGCAAAAGGTGCCGGATGTGCAGGTGTATTACCGCGGCATTGACCCCACGCCCATCCGCAACTTTGTGATGACCGGGTTCAACGGCCCGGCGCGCCTGGGCAGCGGCGAGCATGCGGTGCTCTGCCTGCCCGGCGACGTGGTGTATGGGTGCAGCGGCGGCGTGCTGTTTATTCCGCCGCATTTGGTCATCGACGTGGTGGACAGCGGCGCCAAGACCCAGATCAAAGATACCTTTGGCTTTGAAATGATCACCCAGAACCGCTTCACCACCGCGC
>CAKUME010000380.1 GCA_934667575.1 uncultured Eubacteriales bacterium
GCGCAGTGTTGGCCAAAATTCCTTGGAATCCAAGGTTCAAATCCTTCACATAGGGCAGGCAGTTGCAGCGGTTGAACCAGTCGCCCATGCCGCGCGCGAGCCGGTAGGCGGTGGAATTGCCCGCCGCGCCTGCGGCCAGCAGGCCAAAGGTGAGCCAGGCGCGCACATAGTTGGGATATTCCTTTTCGTTAAAGTGTGCGCGCGCCACCGGGATCAGGTAGCCGTCCGGGTCGGCGCATTCGGCAATGCCGTCCACCACCGCGTTCAGCGTGCTGCGCAGCTCGGCATCCTCGCGCCAAAGCAGCGCAGTGCCCGCGCCCATCAGAAATTCCCCTGCCGTTTGACCGTAGAGATTATTTTCAAAATGACCGCCGTCGTAGCCATAGGGGGCGCCGGGCGCATCCTTGCCCGCATACACACGGAACCAGTAGAGCATACGGTCCACATCGAACCGCTTCAAAAAGCGAATGTTGTTCTCCAACACTTCGGCGAGCCGTCCGCCGGTGAGCTGCACGCCGCCGGTGAGCACCTCGGCGCCTTGGGGCACGGTTACGCGTGCCGGATGAGCTTCGTATTCCATAATTTTTTCCTCCTGTGATAATCATTGAAATGGATGAATTTCGTTCCGCCCCGAAAGTTCGGCCATGCGGCACGGTTCGACGCTTCACAAAACGGCGGCGGGAAACGGAAGCTGCGCGCAGAACTGCCGCAGCGCGGCCGAATCCGCAGGCGGCGCGAAAAATTCCGGCGGTGTTTTGCCGACCATGGGGTATTTCGCACCGGCGAGCGTGTTATAAGGCAGCAGTTCCCAGCGTACAAAGCCGGGCACGCTGCGCAGCAGCGCGGCAATGGCGCGCAGATTATCCGCCGTGTCGCACACGCCGGGGATCAGCGGCGTGCGGATGATAAACGGCCGCCCATCCGATTGCAGTTGCGCCAGATTGCGCAGCACCGGCGCATTGTCCACGCCCGTCCAGCGGCGGTGCTGCGCAGGATCCGCAAGCTTTATGTCCATCATCAGCAGCTCGGTGCGCGCCCGCACGGCGGCAAACACCGCTTCGCTCGCATAGCCCGAGGTTTCCACGCATCGGTGCACGCCATGCAGCGCATCGAGCAGCGCACACAAAAATTCCGGCTGCATCAACGGTTCGCCGCCCGAAACGGTAATGCCGCCGCCGCAGGAATCAAAAAAGTCCTGCGCCCGCAGCAGCTCCTTGGCCAATTCATCGGAATCCACCGTGCGGCCGGCCACATGGATCAATCCGCGCGGGCAGGCGTGCAGGCAGCGCCCAAACGGTTGGCAGTCCGGGTGGCTGCATGGTACTCGGCAGCGCCCGCAGTGCGTGCATTGGTTTTCGCGCACCATGAGCTGCGGCGCGGGCAATAGCCCCTCCGGATTGTGGCACCATCGGCAGCGGAGCGGGCAGCCTTTTAAAAACACCGTGGTGCGCGGCCCGGGGCCGTCGTGCACCGAAAATTCCTTAATGTCGAAAATAATTCCCTGCACGCTCATACGCGGTATTCCTGCCGCGCGATCACATGATCCTGATACGCGCGGTCCAGCTCAACAAAATAGGCGCTCCAGCCCCAAATGCGAACGACCAGCCGCGGGTATTTTTCGGGATGGCGCTGCGCGTCGCGCAGGGTATCCGGGTTCACGGCGTTCAGCTGGAACTGGTGCCCGCCCCGCTTCACAAAGTACTGCACCAGC
>CAKUME010000381.1 GCA_934667575.1 uncultured Eubacteriales bacterium
GCGCAGAGGAGTTTTGAGCAACGATAACGAGCTGTTGGTGTGGAACGGCACTCGCTATGCGTTTGTTTGCTGTGTATATTCCATCGATTTATTGCAGGAGCTCACGCGCTCGCCGCAGGCGCATTTTGGCCGGCGCTTGGGCCGCGCCGCGCCCGACGGACAAGCCGTTTATGAGGTGCTGGGCGCATCGGACGGTTTTCTGGCGCTGCGCGAAGACGACACCGCGCTGATTTACCGGCGAATGGCGGATACCAACGAAAATGCATGAGGTCGAATGTTTACCCTCGAAGCATAAAAATTACCATTGCAAGCCCGCCGTTTTATCGGTATGATTTACAGTAGACGGCCGATCGCAAACTGGGAAAAATAAAACCCACTGCAATGAGCCATGAGAAAGGGAATGACAAAATGACCGGAAATTTTAACGAAAAACTGCAAGCACTTCGGGCGCGTCAGCAGATGCTTTTGGAGCAGAAAAACGAGGTGGATGCGAACTGGTACAACGGAGTGTTCGAAAAATATCGACACCCGGTGCTCACGCGTGACAGCGTGCCGCTCGAATGGCGGTACGATCTGAATGAACGCACCAATCCGTTCCTCATGGAACGAATTGGCGTGAATGCGGTGTTCAATGCGGGCGCAATGTATCTGAACGGCAAATATGTGGTGGTGGCGCGTGTGGAAGGGGCCGACCGCAAGTCCTATTTTGCGGTGGCGCGCTCGGAAACCGGTGTGGATCATTTTGTGTTCGACGATTATCCCGTTCGCCTGCCGATGTATGGGGAGCCGGACACCAATGTTTACGATATGCGCCTCACGCAGCACGAAGACGGCTGGATCTACGGCCTGTTCTGCTCGGAGCGCAAGGACAAAACGGTGGATGATACCTCGTCGGCGGTGGCCAAATGCGGCATGGTGCGCACCAAAGATTTGGTGAACTGGGAGCGTCTGCCCGATCTCGACACCAAGTATCAGCAACGCAACGTGGTGCTGCACCCGGAGTTTGTAAACGGCAAATATCTGCTCTATACCCGCCCGTCGGACGGCTTTATCGATGTGGGCAGCGGCGGCGGAATTGGCGTGGCGCTGGTGGACGACATCACCCATGCAAAAATTGATGACGAAAAAATCATCGAAAAGCGCGTGTACCACACCATTAAAGAGGTCAAAAACGGCGCAGGCGCGCCGCCGATCAAAACCCGGGCCGGCTGGCTGCATATCGCCCACGGCGTGCGCAACACTGCGGCCGGACTGCGCTATGTGCTCTATTGCTTTATGACCGACCTCCAAGACCCCACCCGGGTAATTTATACCCCCGGCGGCTACTTTTTGGCCCCGCGCGATTGGGAGCGGGTCGGCGATGTGTCCAACGTGGTGTTCTGCAACGGCGCAGTGGAAAAGGACGGCCGCATTCTGATTTACTACGCGGCTTCCGATACGCGCCTTCATGTGGCGTCCACCACCGTGGAGCAGATGATCGACTATTGCCGGAACACGCCGCCGGACGGCTTTACCACCCATGCGAGCGTTGCAAACATCTGCAAATTGATCGATGCGAACAAGGCAAACGGCGAAAGTGCCGAATGATCCCGATCCAATCACACAATCAAAAACGCGCCGCTTCACTTGAAGCGGCGCGTTTTTTGTGCGCAAATTCAGCCCGGAACGCAGTAGTTTTTGCGAAATTGCGCGGGCGAAACCAGATAGG
>CAKUME010000382.1 GCA_934667575.1 uncultured Eubacteriales bacterium
GCCATATCGTTGGCGATGAGCATCGACCCGACAAAGGTGATGACCACCAGCGCGAGCACGCTGCGCCGCGCGGTTTTGAACCGTGTGACCACCTGCTGCGCCAGCAGATAGAAAAACCGGATGTGCCGCAGTGCGCATACCACCGCCAGCACGCAGAACAGGCAGGTGAGCGTTTTGAAGTCGAAGTAGCTCCAATACTGCGCATCGGGCGGCACCGCCATGCTCGAACCGATTGCCGCAGCCAATGCGGTCACCATCACCGCGTTCCGGCGGCAAAATGCGCCCGCCTGCGCGGCGGCGTGCCGCACCGCCCCACTTGCGTGCGGCCGCTGAATTGTTTTTTCCATCCTGCATTCCCTGCTTTCTTGCTGCGCCGCCCGGGCGCAAAATCAACGAACCTCATTATACGCGCCCGGCGGGCAAAATGCAAGCATTTTTTTCATCGTGTTGTTTCCAGATTGTATAATATATATTTTATATTCCAATTCGAATAATGCAGGCACACGGAAATTTTATTTTTTGCCCGCACCTTGTTGAAATGCGGCGCGTTCCGTGGTATAATAATTCCATTCCATGAAAAAAGCGCGAACCACAGTTGTTCGATTTTTTGCATCACTTGTAAAGGGGAGTAGCGAGCGGGGGCAATGCGTTTTTTGCCGTCGCGCCGAAGGCGTCAATCACGGCCCGCGGGCCCGCTTTCGGCTGAAAAAGCAAGACCTTTACCGGGGTTTTCAACGACTTCGGTAAGGGCTTTTTTTATGAAAAAAACTGGAGGGATACCATGCTGGAGCTATTTTCAAACGTAACCAATCTCACATGGCAGCAGGTTGTGATGTGGGTGATCGGCGGGGTGCTGATCTATCTGGCAATCAAAAAGGACATGGAGCCCACGCTGCTGCTGCCCATGGGCTTTGGGGCCATTTTGGTGAACCTGCCGCTTTCGGGCGCGGTGACGCAAATTTACGACACCGGCACCGAGGAGGGCGTGATCGATGTGCTGTTCAACGCGGGCATTGCCAACGAGCTGTTCCCGCTGCTGCTGTTCATCGGCATTGGCGCGATGATCGACTTTGAACCCCTGCTCACCAACCCCAAGCTGATGATCTTTGGCGCGGCGGCGCAGTTTGGCATCTTTTTCACGTTGAGCATGGCGGCGCTGCTGGGCTTCGACCTCAAGGACGCCGCTTCGATCGCCATCATCGGCGCGGCCGACGGCCCCACCTCGATTTTTGTTGCAAACTTTCTGCATTCGAAGTATATCGGCGCAATCATGGTGGCGGCCTATTCCTATATGGCGCTGGTGCCGCTGGTGCAGCCCCCGGTGATTCGCATGATCACCTCCAAAAAAGAGCGCCTGATCCGCATGCCGTATCAGCAGCGCGCAATCAGCAAGCGCACCAAAATTCTGTTTCCGATTGTGATCACCGTGGTCACCGGCATTGTGTCGCCGCGCAGCGTGGCGTTGATCGGATTTTTGATGTTCGGCAACCTCATTCGCGTGTGCGGCGTGCTCGATTCGCTGTCGGAAACCGCGCAAAAGGTGCTCAGCAATTTGGTCACGCTGCTTTTGGGCATTACCATTGCCACCAAGATGCAGGCCAAATATTTTCTCACCAAAGAAACTCTGCTCATTTTGGTGCTGGGGCTGGTGGCCTTTGTGTTCGATACCATCGGCGGCGTGCTCGTGGCC
>CAKUME010000383.1 GCA_934667575.1 uncultured Eubacteriales bacterium
CCTGCAGACCGTGCGCCCGAATGAAATCCATGAGCCGCCGGTATTGCGCCGGCGCTTCGGGATGACTGCCCCGAAATCGCACCGAAACGCAGCGCGACGGCGGCAGCTGCATCACCTCGCCCACAAAGTGATCTTCGATCCAGCAGAAGAAAAATGCCATCATAGGGTACAAACTGCCCCGCGCACAGGTGTTCGGCCGACACGCTGACGCCCACCTTGCCCAGAAAAACGGCCGTTTCGTCCTGCGCCTCGGTCAATCGGCTGGTGGGAAGCTCCATGTCGGCGTAATCGGCAGTTCGGAGCGGCCCGTCCACCCAAAACAGACTGCACGCCGGTCAGTCCGCGATGATTCGCGATGATTGTGATCAGAATAAACGAAATCTGAATAAACCCGTCCTGGAGCGCGACCGGCACGCCGATGCGCAAAATGCGCCCCATTGCCGCGCGTTGTGGCCGAAGATCGGACCGTTTACTGCAATGACGTGATGGCGCCGAACGGCAGCCAACGCCGCCGCCATGCTGATTGCCTGCGACAGCGTGGTGCCCAGCGCCGCGCCAATGGGGCCCATGCACAGTGCGCCCATGAACAAATAGTCCAGCCCAATGTTG
The DNA here is from genome assembly GCA_934667575.1 of uncultured Eubacteriales bacterium. Lineage (GTDB taxonomy): Bacteria > Bacillota > Clostridia > Oscillospirales > Acutalibacteraceae > RGIG4076. Next base: position 610 of record CAKUME010000383.1, read on the forward strand.
GCGGCACAGGCAATTGCGATAAAAACCATCGGGCTTTTGCTGTCGCCCATGCCGCGAAAAATGGCACTGATGATATTATACGCCGTGATGAACGGAACGCCAATGAAGCACACGCGCAGATAATCGGCCGTGCCCGCAGCGGCCTCTGCCGGGGTGGACATGACCGCGACAATGGGCTGCACCAGCGCAAGCAGCGCGCCGGTTAACACAACCGACAGCGCCATAAACAGCGTGACGGTGTTGCCGGTGGCTGCCGCCGCTCGCGCCAGGTCGCCGCCGCCCACTGCTTGCCTGATCGACACCGTGGCACCCATGGCCAAACCGACGATTATCACCGTGAGCATATGCATGACCTGTGAGCCCACGGACACGGCAGTGGTGGCTGCTACACCCGTAAATTGGCCGATGATAAACAGATCGGCCATGCCATAGAGTGTTTGCAGAAAATAAGAAAGCAGATACGGGAGCGAGAACCATACAATATTTTGAACACGCTGCCGGTGGTTAAATTCCTTTCCATTTTTCATGCCTCTTTCTGTGATTGATGAGCATATGATAAACCCGATCACGGTTGTAGAGTCAAGGTATTTTTCAAAAAAGACCCCACCGTCAGTATAGCGCATGGGTGCGGCGCTGTCAAGCTTGCTGTGCGCTTCCGTGCGGTTGGCAGCAGCGGAATTGCAAAAAAATGCGGCACAATCGCCGCAGATGCGTTGGAAGTGATTGACTTGACGCACGGAATGTGTTATAATAATCTATACGCAATTTGCGGGTATGGCGAAACTGGCAGACGCGTCGGTCTTAGGAGCCGATGGGAACACCGTGCAGGTTCGAGCCCTGTTGCCCGCACCAAACAGTACAAATCCGAACCCTAAACCAATCGGTGAAGGGTTCGGATTTGTTATTTTCATAGACTATCCGAACCTTTTAATTCAAAACGCAAAAATTAAATTCGGAAGTTATTTATTATGAACACAGAACTTAAAAACATCGGCGCTTGGGGCAGAATGCGTTATGATTTTCTTTACCACAACAATCGAACGGTCATCAATGTTATGCTGCTAAATGGAACTC
>CAKUME010000384.1 GCA_934667575.1 uncultured Eubacteriales bacterium
TCATGGTGGTGGACGTTAACGGACTCGAACCGCTGACCCTTTGCACGTCAAGCAAATGCTCTACCAGCTGAGCTAAACGTCCATGCGAAAAACCGTAGAATATTCTAGCACGAAACAAAGCGTTTGTCAAGATATAAAAACAGAAATTCACGAATTTGCGCGAAAAAACGTTTTGCTATCGGTGAGCTCTGTGCCGGGGTAATAATGGGCCAAAATGGTGCGATAATCGGCGCCGGATTGCGCCATTGCGTTTGCGCCGTACTGACTCATGCCCACGCCGTGGCCATAGCCGTGCACCACAAATTCAAAATCCGTCCCATTCCATGTAAGCGTAAAATGGGCCGATCGAAGCGCAAACCGGGCGCGCAGCGTCTCGCCTCCAAAAGCCTGTCCGCCGATTTGCATCTGCCGCACCAGACCGGAAGCGGTGCAATCCGCGGCGCCAAGCCATTCCGCCGGTGCCCCAGAAAAATTGCAGGATGCGTTTTCCGCAAACAGCGCTGTGCGAAAATCGGCTGCCGAAACCGAAACAATGGTTTCAAAATCGGGCGCGGCGCAATCCCAAGCGCTGTCCACCGGCACCAGATAGGGCAATGCGCCGCCCCATACATCCGCCGCGGCATCCGTCGTTCCGGCGGACAGCGCGGAATAAACGGCAAGCACGCGCGCTCCGCCATAGGTCAGCCGTTGCCCGCGCACCGAATTTAGCACCCGATCGAGCTGGGTCCGATATTCTGCGTATCGATCGCCCCAACGCGCACGCATTTGTTCGGGTGTGGTGTAAATGAGCCAATCTGCGGAGCGGCAGGTGAAATCCGCACCGCGGCGGCCGGCTGCCCGGCGCGCCGCACGTTGATAATCGTAGACCGTGTAGGCCGCCACCGCCTGCGCGCGCAGCGCTTCGTCGGCGTAAGTCAACGGCATTTCACACACCACTGCCGCAGCCAGAAATTCGTCATCCGGCACAGTCAGTGTGCGGTGGGTGGATTCGTCGTATAGGGTGAAAACATCGGATAATGGGTTGGGATCGTGTGCAGCATATTCGGTTTGTGCAGCGGATAACACCGGCGCACCGGCCACGGTTCGCCCGCACCGGGCGAGCAATGGGAGCGCCGCTGCAAGCAGCACGAGCACGATGCCGACAATGACCCTGCGGCGCATGATTCATCCCTCCGTTTTTCCGTATGGGACAGCGTATGCGCCGCACCGAAAAATTATGACAAGCTGCACTTCCGCAATGTGTTTAACCTGCTGCCGGGCTTTGGGGCGCTTCGTCCAGCTTTTTCATCAGCTTGGGAAAACGAATCGCAAAGATGATCGTGCAGGTGATGGCGGCAGTGGCATCCGCCACGGTTTCCGCAACAAAAATACCGGGCAGGTGCCAAATCCGATTAAAGATCAGCACCAACGGGATCAGCAGAATAATTTTGCGCAGCAATGCAATAAAAAGCGAAATTTTGGCCTGCCCCAGCGAAACAAAAATGTTCTGGCAGGTGCGCTGTAAACCGAAAATGGTCATCCCGCTGAGAAAAAGCGGCATGGCCCAGCGCACTTCTGCGCGCAGAGCCGCTGAGTCGGTAAAAAGCGACGCAACCGCAGAGGGGAAAAGCACCATTGCGAGCACCATGATCAAATTGAACAGCACCATCACCGGGAATACCACCTTGAGGC
>CAKUME010000385.1 GCA_934667575.1 uncultured Eubacteriales bacterium
ATGCCCGCTTCGCGGTAGCCCAAATGGGCATATAGCCGTCGAGCGGCCGTGTTGCGCGCGTTGGTGTCCATTCGTAGGAACGGGCAGCCATGCGCCTGCGCGTATTGCTCATAATACCGCACAAACGCGCTGCCGTAACCATGACCTGCGCAGAGCGGATCCACGGTGAGCGTGTGCAGCACCATCACCTGCGCGGGCGGTGCATCGTCGGCCCACGCGGCAAGCGCATATTCCGGCACCTGCGTCTGATTGATGCGCGCAGCCGCAACGACCGCGCCGTTGTCGGTCATCACAAACAGCTCGCCTGCTTCGTGCATGATTTGCGCCGTGTCTCGCGTGGGATACACGCCACGCTGCCAGCCCGTGGTGGCGCGGCCCTGTTCTTCTTCCGTTAAAATGCGGTCATAAATCGCCGCGATCGCATCCAGATCCGCCGGAGTACTCTGACGAATTTCCATTGCGCGGCTCACTTCTTGGGGATCAGCTTGGTGGTGCCGCCCATATAGGGCTGGAGCACCGCAGGAATATTCACCGAACCGTCGGCGTTCAGATTGTTTTCGAGGAACGCAATCAGCATGCGCGGCGGCGCAACCACCGTGTTGTTGAGCGTGTGCGGCAAATACTTGCCGTTTTCGCCGTTCACGCGAATGCGCAGCCGGCGGGCCTGCGCGTCGCCCAGGTTGGAGCAGGAGCCCACCTCGAAATACTTCTTCTGGCGCGGCGACCAGGCCTCCACATCGCAGGATTTTACCTTCAGGTCGGCCAAATCGCCCGAGCAGCATTCCAGCGTGCGCACCGGAATATCCATCGAGCGGAACAAATCCACCGTATTCTGCCACAGGCGATCGTACCACATTTTGCTTTCTTCCGGTTTGCAGACCACGATCATTTCCTGCTTTTCGAACTGATGAATGCGATACACGCCGCGCTCCTCAATGCCGTGGGCGCCCTTTTCTTTGCGGAAGCAGGGCGAATAGCTCGTGAGGGTGTAGGGCAGCTCCTGCTCCGGAATGATCTGATCGATGAACCGGCCGATCATCGAATGCTCGCTCGTGCCGATCAGGTAGAGGTCTTCGCCCTCGATTTTATACATCATCGCGTCCATTTCGGCAAAGCTCATCACGCCCGTTACCACATCGCTGCGGATCATAAACGGCGGCACGCAATAGGTGAACCCGCGGCCGATCATAAAGTCGCGCGCATAGGCGAGCACCGCCGAATGCAGCCGCGCAATGTCGCCCAGCAGATAATAGAAGCCGTTGCCCGCCACACGGCGCGCGCTGTCCAGATCAATGCCGCCGAACCGCTCCATGATTTCGGTGTGATACGGAATCTCAAAATCCGGTACCTTCGGCTCGCCAAAGCGCTGAATTTCCACGTTCATCGAATCGTCCTTGCCAATCGGCACCGATGGGTCAATGATGTTCGGAATGATCATCATATCCTTGCGGATTTTTTCGCTCAGCTCCTGCTCGCGCGCTTCGTCGGCCGCCAGCATTTCCGATTGCTGCGTGACCTTGCGCTTCATCTCTTCGGCTTCCTCGCGCTTGCCCTGCGCCATCAGTCCGCCAATTTGCTTCGAGAGCTTGTTGCGGTTGGCGCGCATCTCGTCGGCGCGCTGCTTAATGCGGCGGTTTTCCGCATCCAGCGCGATCACCTCGTCCACCA
>CAKUME010000386.1 GCA_934667575.1 uncultured Eubacteriales bacterium
ATAGTGCGCCCAGTTGGCCGGATTTTGGAGCAGCACGCCGCCCGCAAAGCCGCTCGGCCAGCCGTTTTCGTCGTAGCACCAGGCGTTCATGCCCTGCTTTTCGGCTTCATCCACCGACGCCGCCACCGCGGCAAACCAATCTTCGCTCATATATTCCGTTTGCAGGCCGCCGCGCGCATGCATGAAAAAACCGCCCATGCCCGCCTGCTTCATCGCCCGAATCTGCGCGCGCAGCCGCGCGGGTTCGAGCTTGTCGTTCCAGCTCCAGAACGGCACCGGCCGGTAGTCCCGAAGGTCGGCGCGATGCAGCGCCTCCTGCTGCTTGCCGTTTTGCATGATCATCCAGTTCCCCTTTCGATGTCCCGCCCGCACCCGCGGGTGCGGATCGGAAATGGCGTTGCATAAAGCGAATGCCCGTTTTCATTATTATATCAGTCTGCGCCGCGCGATGCAAGCCCACCCGGACAAAAAAAAGCGCGCTATGCAGCGCGCACGCGGCGAAACACCCGCACACCGATCGCCCACAGCACAAGCAGCGCCAGCTGCACGCCATAGGCGGCCCAAATGCTGCGGGTCACACCCGCGATCCAGAACCCGACCGCTGCGATCAGCGCCGAAAAAATCGCATAGGGCAGCTGCGACACCACATGGTTGATGTGGTTGCACTGCGCGCCGGTGCTTGAAAGAATGGTCGTGTCCGAAATGGGCGAGCAGTGGTCGCCGAACACCGAGCCCGAAAGCACCGCCGCCAAGCAGCAATACATCATTGCCGGGGGCAGGTGCAGGTCTTTGGCCATCTGGATGCCGATGGGCAGCATAATGCCGAACGCGCCCCACGAAAAGCCGGTGGCAAACGCCATGAGGCTGCTCACCAAAAACAGCAGCACCGGCACCAGCGACACCGGGATCTGCGCCTGCACAAACTGCTGCGAAATATACACGCCCACATGCATCCGGTCGATGAGGTTGATGAGCATCCACGCGATCAGCAAAATGAACGTGGCGGGCGAAATGGCGCGCACGCCCTTGCCCACCGCGCGCAGATAGCCGCGCGCCCGGTGCAGCTGAAAATAGCGCACGCTCGACCACACCAATGCGGCGGCGCAGCCCACGCAGAGCGACAAATTGGTGGACGCGCTACTGAACACCGAGAGAAAATCCTTGTGCGCGGCGTTTTGATAGCCGGTGAACAGAATGCACGCGGTGGAAACCGCCACCAGCACCGCGATGGGCGCGATCAGGTCGCGGGCGCGGCCGGCCGCATGGGGCGAATCGGGCGTTTGCTGCGGCGCGGGCGGCGCGTTTTTCATGCGGCCGATGTTCACGTTCATTGCGGCGCACAGCAGCATCACCAGCAGCGCAAAAATCGGATAGAAGTTATACGGAATGGTGCGGATGAACTCCATCAGCGGCGATTCGGTGTGCGGAAGCAGCATGGCGTAGAGCGCGATGATATAGGCGCCCCAGCTTGAGATCGGGCAGATGGAGCACACCGGCGCGCTGGTGCAGTCAATGATATACGCCAGCTTTTCGCGCGACACACCCTGCCGGTCGGTGAGGTTTTTGGCCACCTCGCCCACGGTGAGCGCGTTGAAATAATCGTCGATAAAAATCAGGATGCCCAGCGCCGCGGCCACCAGCTGTGCGCCTGCCGCCGTGTGCAC
>CAKUME010000387.1 GCA_934667575.1 uncultured Eubacteriales bacterium
TGCTTAAGTCCGGCCAAAAGCACGACGGCCGCGCGCCGGATTACGACGACTGGAAGCTGAACGGCGACATCATCGTCTACTATCCGGTGATCGACTGCGCGCTGGAGCTGTCGTCGATGGGCATTCGCGTGGACGAAGCGTCGCTGCGCGCCCAGCTCGACGAGGCCGGCTGCCCGGAGCGCGCGGAGCTGCCGTTCCAAAAAGCGCTGCTCGCGGGCGAACTGCCGCTCACCATCGGCGGCGGCATCGGCCAGAGCCGCATCTGCATGTTCTTCCTGCGCCGTGCGCACATCGGCGAGGTGCAGGCCTCCATTTGGCCGGCGGAAACCATGAAATATGCGCAGGAGCGCCATTTGCAGCTGCTGTGAGTTTTTTTGAGGACCGAAAAAAATTCGCGCGAAAATTTTTCATTTCGCCTTGTTTTTTGGGCGCTGCTGTGGTACAATGAACAACAGATAACGCAATGACGAAGGAAGTAGCCGCGCCGCAGGCTGCGCGCAGAGAGAATCCGCCCGGGCTGAAAGCGGATTCGGCAGCGGGCGCGGGCGAAGTTCCCTTCCGAGCGGTTTTGCTGAACTCCATTGTAGGCAAAAACGGCATCGCGGCCCCGTTAACGGCCCGGCAGAGTGTTTGCTCTCAGGCAAAAATCCGGGTGGTACCGCGGAGATCAATCGTCTTCGTCCCGATGCGTTTCCTTGAAAACGCCGGAACGAAGGCGTTTTTTTGTGTCATATCATAATCGAAAGGAATGTCACGAATGAAAGAACAACTGGAAGTGCTCCGCGCGCAGGCGGAAGCGGAACTCGCACAGGCCGATGCGCTGCCGGAGCTCGAAGCGTTGCGCGTGAAATATCTGGGCAAAAAAGGTGCGCTCACGGCCATTTTGAAGCAGATGGGCAAGCTGTCGGCAGAGGAGCGCCCGGCCATGGGGCAGCTCGCCAACGAAGTGCGCGCGTTTATCGAGCAGGACATTGCCGCGCGTCAGGCCGAGATCCGCGCGCAGGAGCTGGAGCAGCGCCTGCACGACGAAGCCATCGACGTCACGCTTCCCGGTCAGCATGGGGAGCTCGGCGCCAAGCACCCGCTCTCGATCGTGCTCGACGAGATCAAGCAAATTTTTGTGGGCATGGGCTTTGACATCGTGGAAGGTCCCGAGGTTGAATACGATTACTACAACTTTGAGGCGCTCAATATCCCCAAGGATCACCCCGCGCGCGACACGCAGGACACGTTTTATATCACCGACAATATCCTTCTGCGCACCCAAACCTCGCCCATGCAGGTGCGCGTGATGGAGAAGCAGAAACCGCCGATTCGCATCATCTCGCCCGGCCGCGTGTATCGTTCCGATGCGGTGGACGCGACCCACTCGCCGCTGTTCCATCAAATTGAGGGCCTGGTGGTGGACAAAGGCATTACCATGGCCGACCTCAAGGGCACGCTGGAAGCGTTTGTGAAGCGGCTCTACGGCGAAGATTCCGTCGTGCGCTTCCGCCCGCACCATTTTCCGTTCACCGAGCCGTCGGCCGAAGTGGACGTGCAGTGCTTCTCCTGCCACGGCAAGGGCTGCCGCCTTTGCAAGGGCGAGGGCTGGATCGAGATTTTGGGCTGCGGCATGGTGCACCCCAAAGTGCTTGCCAACTGCGGCATCGACCCCG
>CAKUME010000388.1 GCA_934667575.1 uncultured Eubacteriales bacterium
CGGTAGCAGATTTCGGTAATCGAACTGTCGCGCGCCGCCAGCAGCCGCCGCGCATAGCGGCAGCGCAGATCATTCACATAGTCCACAAAGCTCTGCCCGGTGCAGGCGCGAAACTGCGCGCAAAAATAATTGGGCGACAGCCCCGCGCATGCGGCTGCATCGTGCAGCGACACCGCTTCGCGAAAATGCCGCTGCAGATAAAACAGCGCCGGGCGCACGCGGTCGTCGCCGCCGCGTCGTGCATGTGCTTCGCGCGGCATGCGGCGCAGCAGCGTGATCAAAATGCACTGCATCAGGCTGCGCATATACGATATGGCGTAGCGCTCGCTCGCGTGCGCGGCTTCCGCCACCAGCTGCTCAAAAAGCGGCGTCATGCGCGCATGCGCCGCGTCGTCCAGCTCCGTTTGCACGCCGCGGCACGAGAGCAGCGCCTCATAGGCAAAATCCGGTGCAAAAAAATCTTCGCTGAACATGATATTGTAATACTCCAGCCGCGGCGTGGGGCGCACGGCGTGCACGTCCTCGGGCGTGAGCAGATACAGGCTGCCCGGCCGCAGCGGATGCGGCACGCCGTTGAGCAAATGAAGGCCGCTGCCGCCGGTAATCCATTCAATTTCAAAAAAATCGTGGCTGTGCGTGGTGCAGCTGACTTCGAGCGTGCGAAACTTGGTGAACAGCGCCGCCGGGCCGATATAGTCTGCCCGCTGAAGCGTGTGGGGCAATATCATTTCCTGCGGCATGGCGCACCGCCTCCTTTCCCATGTGCTTGGCAGGCGCGCCGTGTTGCCGGGCGTCCGTTCTTTGGCTGCATTATATCACATCACCGCGCAAATTTCAACCAAAATCGGAATATTTGCAATGTATTCCGGAAAGAACGCGAAGCCTTTTTTCCGCAGGACTGCTATAATAAAATCAATCAAAAGACCAGCGGAGCGATCCGGGAAAGGCGGAAAATGAATGGAACAGATTTACTCTTTGGACGGTACATGGACGCTGTATGAGCGCGACGCCACGGCCGGTGAAAGCGACGGCGCCATTCCGGCGGACGCGCGGCGCATTCCGGCGCAGGTGCCGGGCAACGTGGAGCTCGATTTATCGCGCGCAGGGCTGCTGCCCGCCGATCTGCTGCGCGGGATGAATCCCTGCAAGGCCGAGGCGTTTGAAAGCAGCGAATGGTGGTATGAGCGCACGTTTGATGCGCCCAACCTGCCCAAAGGCGCGCGCGCGGTGCTTCATTTTGAAGCCGTGGACTGCATTGCGGAATATGAGCTCAACGGCGTGCGCATCGGCGAATCGGCCAATGCGTTTATCCAGCACGAATTCGATGTCACCGCGCAATTGCAGCCCCACAACACGCTGCGGGTGCATATCCGCTCGGCACTGCTGGCCCAGCTGCGCGCGCATTATGATCAATATATGCTGCGCGGTTGGCACATCAACGGCGGGCAGTCGCTGCGCAAGCCTGCGCACAGCTTTGGATGGGATATTTTTCCGCGCGCCGTGTCGGCCGGATTGTGGAAAAGTGTGTCGCTGCGTGTGCGCGACGGCTACGCGATTGAGGATGTGGGATATGTGGTGCAGCTCAATGCGCAGCAGCGCCCGCGGCTTCAAATGTGGTGCACGGTGCAGGCGCCGGTCGG
>CAKUME010000389.1 GCA_934667575.1 uncultured Eubacteriales bacterium
TGTGCGACTTTTTTGTTTCGTTCCGTGCGCCCGGCAAAAAGTAAAATCCCCGTTTCCGGCTTGACATTCCCGCCGGGGTTCGTTATAATTTAGTTATATAGTATTTTAGAAATCGGGCTGCATTTTTATCGATTTTTGAAATTTAAAAAGGGTTGAGATGTTTCATGAAAAAGCCAACCGCGCATGCCCATTCCCGCTCCGGCGCTCCGCCGCAGAACCGGCAATCGCTTTTTGGCCGGTCGCTGATGATGAATTTTTCCATCGTGTTTTTGATCGTGTTTGCCATGATCATGCTCAGCATGCAAATGCGCACGGCCATGCGCAACAAGGAGGCCGACACCATCACCTCCACGCTGCGCAGCGGTGTGACCCAGCTGGAGGATCAGCTCTCCTCGGTGACCGAGAGCCTGTATGCGCTGCGCGACGAGCTGGCCGCGGCCGGAAAGCAAACGATCGGCCGCTACGATGCCAACGCGCTGAACAACACCAAGTCGAAGCTCGCTTCGATTCGGCAGCACAACTCGCTGGTGGCGGAGATCGTGCTGGTGTATGAAAACACGGATCTGGCCATTACCACCCAAGCGGTTTGCCCGTCGATCCGCGATTTGTTTTTCTATTATAATATGGAAGGCGTGAACACCGCGCGCATCCGCAACTATGCCGGCACCGGCAAGTTTGCGATGCCGGAGTTTATGGCCTGCACCGCCATCGGCTGGCGCGACACCGCGCTCACGCCCGTGGCGTTTTGCTATGCCATGCCGCTGGATACCTCAAACTTTTCGGTGCGGCGCGGCATGGCGTATATTTTCTTTTCACGCGACGAGCTGCTCAACCTGACCGTGTCGGAGTCGATGCAGCCCTATGTGGCCATGGAGGTGGCCAACACCAGCAGCGATGTGACGAACATTTTCACCTATCGCGCGCCGCGTGCCGACAGCACCGGCCTTGCGATCGACATGGCCAGCCCCGCCGCCGGGCTCGAATTTTATGTGACCGTGGATCAAACGTTTTTGGACGACGCGCTGCGCGGTGTGGACCGCACCATGATGATCATTCTCCTGCTGGCGGTGATCGGCGGCGTTTTGCTGTCGGTTTTTTCGGCCTACCGGCAGAACCTGCCCTGGCGCTCGGTGATCCGGCAGCTTTCGGACCATGGGCTGCTTGCTTCGGATAACAAAAACGAATACAACGCACTGCGCAGCTCGCTCGACCGGATCATCCGCGATCGCGAAACCACCAGCGGCCAGCTGGCGCATTATCAGGAATCGCTCGAAAACAATATGCTCGACCGGCTGTTTTCGCCCGCCGCCCTGCGCGCCGAGGACGCCGAAACACTTCAGCTCGATTTGGGCGAATTTCCGGAGCGCGCCATGGTGTATTACGGCAAGGTGCTGATCAGCTCGGCGGAAACGGCTTCGTCGCTGGAGCTGGCCGCGATGATGATCTTTGAATTTTTGCGCCAGCGGCTGCCGGAGCACGCGCTGCTGCACCCCACCGACCTGAACACCTTCGGGCTGGTTTATCCGCTGGGCGACGGCACGCCGGAGCAAGCCGAAACGCAGCTGCGCGCGCTGCTGCAAGAGGTGTCGCAGCATTTTTCGGCGCAGGTGGTCACCGCGCCGGGCGGGCTTTGC
>CAKUME010000390.1 GCA_934667575.1 uncultured Eubacteriales bacterium
CCACTGCGGCTGCACCATGCCCGAAGCATAGAGCAGCGTGCCTGCATCATTATATATGCCCAGCTGTGCAGCCGTCCCGAGCTGAGAAGTGAGCGCCACGGTGTTCAGTTCGCCCGGCCGAATCAAAAACAGCACCTTGGCGGGGGCTCGGCTCGTGCCCAGCCGCACGCCCACCGCCGCAATCAAAATGCCGCCCGGCTGCGCGCACGACGAAAAAAAGCTCAGCTCGCCGTCCGATTGCGCTGCCTACAAAAATGTGCGGAATGCTTCCGACTCCTGCGGCGCGTAAGTCAACGATAAATAGTCGTTGTAGGTTTGCGCGGTGTATTTGGCGGCCGAATCCACCACAGCGTCCAGCTGATTGAAATAAATCGCCAGCGTGCGGTCGGTCTGCAAGTGATACGCCGTTACCGCATCGCGCATTTCCAAATAAAAATAGCTGCTGCGCAGCCCGTCTTCCAGCTGGAACTTGTAGCCCTGCTTGGTGCGGTCGCGGCTTTCCACCGCAATGCGTGTGGCGGTGTCACGCAGCGAATCCAGCTGGCGCACAAAATCACCCGAAAATCCGTGCAGCGTGTCGCTGTCATTCGCGCGCGTGTTGGTCATCAGCTTATCCGTAGGTTTGCTGCATCATCAGCCACAGTGCCAGCAGGCAGGGGAGCAGCAGCAACAGTACGCTGGTAATCGCCATCCGGCCAAAATGCCGGTGACCGTAGTTTTTCCATCGAGTAAACGCCATGCGGACGCCTCCTTTTGTTTGCTTGTACTTTTATAAGAATAGCATATTTGTGTGCGGTTGACAAGTGTAATTTTGTAGCAGAGCGCGCATCGCCCGCGCGAAAAAAGTACAATTGCCCGGCAAACGCCGGCGCACCAGGCGTTTGAAACCACGGGGGTCAAAAAAGTACAGACTCCTGCAAAAAAATTCGGATTGCATTTCGCACCCGGATGCGTTATGATGAAGCTGCAAACCCGGAGCGCCGCCCCGGAAAAAACGTCAGGAGGAAAACACATGACCGCATTCCAATCCATCCGCGCACCGGCACTTGCCCGGCTGCGCCGCGGCATCGTCCGCTATGGTCCGTATTTCTTGATGCTTCTGCCGGCCATCATCTATGTGATTATCTTTAACTACGCACCGCTCTATGGCCTGCAAATCGCGTTCAAAGACTTCAAAGGTTCGCTCGGCTATCGCGCAAGCAACTGGGTGGGGCTCAAGCATTTCATCAGCTTTTTCCAGAGCTACTATTTTGCACAGCTGCTGCGCAACACATTTGCGCTGTCGCTCTATTCCATGGCGGTCGGTTTCCCGATCCCGATCGTGCTTGCGCTGATGCTCAATGAACTGAGCGCGCGCTACAAGCGCTTCACGCAAACCGTGCTCTATGCACGACAAGTTCATCAGCGGCATCGAAGACATCAACAGCGACGCGAAGTGGAACGAATACACCAAGCGCATTGCGGACATGGGCATCGACGAAGTGCTCAAGGTTTATCAGGCGCCCTACGATCGCTGGCTGAGCCTGTAATCCTTCCATATTCCTGCTCAGTTTTTGGAGCCGTCCCGCACAGGGGCGGCTCCTTTTGCGCGCCTGCTAAATTTTACAAAACAATTTTGCAAAGTATAATTG
>CAKUME010000391.1 GCA_934667575.1 uncultured Eubacteriales bacterium
ATACGCGGGATGCACGGACGGATTGCACGGCGGTATGCGAACGGAACTTTTTCGTGTGCCGAGCCGGTGCTCCGCTCCGATAAAGCGAGCCGAGCCACCTACCATGGGGCATAGAAAAATCAGCGCGGTTTGCGCCACACTTTCCCATGCGTCCGGCGAGGACCGCAAGATCGGCAGTGCCGCAGAACAGCGCCGACCGCAGGGCGCAAGCTTGGGCGGCCATAAACGCGCGCCTGCGCAAACAGGCACCGGCCGTGTGCACCGACCGCAGGGCGCAAATATGTGCAGCGGCTTTCATGGACGCCAAAACGCACCTTGCGGTGATTGAGCCACTAAAAAGGCACCCCGGATTCCGCACCACATTCGCAAAAGCACAAAAAAACAGCGCATTCCGGCGCGGGATGGTGCCGGAATGCGCTGCAAAGTGCGGAAACTTAGATTTGGAAATAGGCCAAGGCGTTGCGATAGCAGATATCCTGCACCATGCTGCCCAAGCGCGGCATATTCGCCGGATATTCGCCGTCTTCCACCCACTGGCCAATCAGGTTGCAGAGGATGCGGCGGAAATAGTCGTGGCGCGTGTAAGAAAGGAAGCTGCGGGAATCGGTGAGCATGCCCACAAACTTGGGCAGCAGACCGAGGTTGGCGAGCGCACGCATTTGCGCTTCCATGCCGTCGCGCTGGTCATTGAACCACCAGCCCGAGCCAAGCTGCATTTTGCCGGCTGCGCCGCCCTGGAAGTTGCCGATCATGGCGGCGAGCATATAATTATCACGCGGGTTCAGCGAATAAACGATCGTCTTGGGCAGCTCATCGGTAGCGGCGAGGCCGTTGAGCATCGTGCTCAGCGCGCGCGCCTGGAGGCAATCGTCCATGGAGTCAAAGCCGGTGTCCGGGCCGAGCTTTTGGAACATGCGGGTGTTGTTATTGCGCAGCGCCGTGATGTGCAGCTGCATGGCCCAGCCGAGGCGCGCATAGGCACGGCCAAGGCGCTGCATCATTGCCGCCTGCAGCCCTTCGGTTTGCGCTTCGGTCAGCGTTTCGCCGCGCAGCACCGCCGCGATCATCGCGTCGAGCGCAGCCGGTTCCGCCGCATGCGCTGGAACCGCGCCGAACGAATGGTCGGAAATGCGGCAGCCGTTTTCATGGAAGAACGTCATGCGGCGCTCGAGTGCATCCATCAGCGATGAGAAGTCGTGGATATCCACGTTCGCGGCCTCCGACAGGCGATGCAGATATTCCGCAGTGGGATTCATCGCTTTTTCGGGGCGGAACGCCGGCAGCACTTTGGTTTCCATTTTGCCCTCTGCGCGGAGCTTTTGGTGATAGATCAGCGAGTCGGCCGGATCGTCGGTGGTGCAGATGTGCGACACATTGGACTGCGCGATGATCTTGCGCACCGTGAGGCCGTTTTGCAGCACGGCATTCGCTTTTTCCCAAATGGCTGGAGCGGTTTCCTCGTTGAGCTCCTCCTCCACGCCAAAATAGGTTTTGAGCTCCATCTGCGTCCAGTGATACATCGGATTGCCCAAGCAATTCGGCACGGTTTTGGCAAACGCCAAAAAGCGCTCGTAATCGCTCTTTCCGCCGGTTATATACGATTCGTCAAAGCCCATTGCGCGCATCA
>CAKUME010000392.1 GCA_934667575.1 uncultured Eubacteriales bacterium
CATGGTACGTCACCCCATCGAGCGTGAACTGCGCGCCGCCAATCCGATTGCCGAACCGCCCGATCAGCGAGCCCTGCCCGGAGGTGTCTTTGGTGTACGATTCCAACGCATCGTAGCCCAAGATCACACTGTCACTGTGGCCGTTGCGGTCGGGCATTTGCAGGTCGAGCAGGCGACCGCCGTAGGTCATAATGGTGGCGGAGGCACCATGCGCATTGTGCATCCGGTATGCTTCCACCGGCGTGCCGTCGGGCAGCGTGCCAAAAAGAAATTTTTCCATTTATCGTTCAACCCCTTAAATTGTTTGTATATATTCATTATGTTACCACATTTTCGCGCAAAAGTCCAGTCCGGGCGCGCAGATTTTTCCATTATTATTGCGGCGTACATCATGCTTCTGCGCGTCATATTGCGCGGTGCTCGGGCATGCCGCTTTGATGTGAGGATAAGAACCGCGGAGGCGTTCGGCGGCCGAAATGCTTTGATGCAATTTTAGGCCCGGCTGGTTCCGCATTTTAATCCGGCGTTTTTCTTCATTTACCCGTTGACAAATGCACGCCAAAATGGGATAATAATATGAATACGAAATTTCGCGATGGACACAAAGGGAGGTATACCCAATGGCAAAAGAACTTGCCAAAACCTATGAACCGCAGGAGGTGGAAGACCGGATCTATGACTTCTGGCTCAACGGAAACTATTTTCACGCCGAAGTAGATCCGACCAAAACCCCCTACACGATCGTGATTCCGCCGCCCAATATCACCGGCCAGCTCCACATGGGCCATGCGCTCGACGAAACGCTGCAGGATATTCTGATCCGCTACAAACGCATGCAGGGTTACAGCGCGCTCTGGCTCCCTGGCACCGACCACGCCTCCATCGCCACCGAGGCCAAAATTGTGGAGGCCATGCGCAAAGAGGGCATTCAAAAAGAGGACATTGGCCGCGAGGCGTTCCTCAAACGCGCCTGGGCGTGGAAAGAGCAGTACGGCGGGCGCATCATTCAGCAGCTGAAAAAGCTCGGCTCCTCGTGCGACTGGGCACGCGAGCGTTTCACACTCGACGACGGCTGCAGCAAGGCCGTGCGCGAGGTGTTTGTGCGCCTGTATGAGAAAAAACTCATCTACCGCGGCGAGCGCATCATCAACTGGTGCCCCAAATGCCGCACCTCCATCTCCGATGCCGAGGTGGAGTTCACCGAGCAGGCTGGCAGCTTCTGGCACCTGCGCTATCCCCTCACCGACGGGAGCGGGTGGGTGGAGCTGGCCACCACGCGACCCGAAACGCTGATGGGCGACACGGCCATCGCCGTGAACCCAGCGGATGACCGCTACCGTGCGCTGGTGGGCAAAACCGTCACGCTGCCGCTGATGAACCGCGAAATTCCCATTATTGCCGACGATTACGTCGAAATGGACTTTGGCACCGGCGTGGTGAAAATTACGCCGGCGCACGATCCGAACGACTTTGAGGTGGGGCAGCGTCACCACTTGCCGGTGATCAACGTGTTCAATGAGGATGCCACCATTAACGAAAACGGCGGCAAATACTGCGGCATGGACCGCTACGAGGCGCGCAAAGCGGTAGTGGCCGACTTGGAGGCCGGCGGCTATCTGGTGC
>CAKUME010000393.1 GCA_934667575.1 uncultured Eubacteriales bacterium
GTTGAATACCGTGCGGAACCCCAGCTCCTTGCGAATGGCGCCCACATAGCGCATGGAGGTGTGGTATTTTTGCGCGAAGAAGAAGCACATGCCTGCCTCGCGGAGCAGCTCCACGCAGCGCGCCGGGCTTTGCTGAATGTTGACGCCCAGCGCTTCGAGGCAATCGGCGGTGCCGCACTGCGACGACGCCGCGCGGTTGCCGTGCTTGGCCACTTTCATGCCGCCGGCGGCCGCCACCAGCGCCGATGTGGTGGAAATGTTGAAGCTGTGCGCGCCGTCGCCGCCGGTGCCCACGATTTCAAAAATATCCATGCCGGTGTCCACGCGCGTTGCGTGGTCGCGCATGGCGGCGGCGCAGCCTGCAATTTCGGCGGTGGTTTCCGCTTTGGCGCTCTTGGTGGAAAGCGCCGCCAAAAACGCCGCGTTCTGCGTGGGCGAGGTTTCACCGCTCATGATCTCGTTCATCACGGTGTAGGCTTCGTGGTAGGTCAGGTCCTGTTTGTTGACGATTTTCACAATGGCTTCTTTAATCATGGCTGATCTCTCCCTTTCAAACGGTGTAGTGAATAAAATTCTCAAGCATGGTTTTGCCGTTGGGCGTCATAATGGATTCCGGATGAAACTGCACGCCGAAGATCGGAAACGCCCGGTGCTGCACGGCCATGATCTCGCCATCGGCGGTGGCGGCCGTGATTTTGAGCTCGGGCGGCATGGTGGCCGGGTCGGCGGCCAGCGAATGATACCGCGCCACGGGCGCTTCCGGCGGGCAATCGCGAAAGAGCGGGCAGTCCGGGTCCAGGCGCGCAATCGACTGCTTGCCGTGCATCAGCTGCTTGGCGTAGGTCACTTTTGCGCCGAACGCGGCGCAGATGGCCTGATGTCCCAGGCAGACGCCCAGCGTGGGAATGGTTTGCCCCAGCGTGCGCGCAGCCTCCATGGTAACGCCGGCATCCTCTGGGCGGCCGGGGCCGGGCGAAAGAATGATGCGCCCCGGGCGCATGGCGGCAATTTGCGCCACGGTGCAGGCGTCGTTGCGGATCACATGGATATCGGGGTCAATGGCGCCCACGAGCTGATAGAGATTATAGGAAAAGCTGTCGTAGTTATCAATCAGCAGGATCATAAGTCGGCCTCCTCTGCGAGCCGGAGCGCGTGAACCACGGCTTTGGCTTTGTTGATGCATTCCGCATATTCCTTTTCGGGCACCGAATCCGCCACAATGCCCGCGCCGCTGCGCACGAACACCTTGCCGTTTTTCTGATAGGCAATGCGGATGGCAATGCAGGTGTCCATGTTGCCGGTGAAGTCGATATAGCCGATCGCGCCGCCGTAGATGCCGCGCTTGTTCTGCTCCAGCTCGCCGATGAGCTGGCAGGCGCGCAGCTTGGGCGCGCCCGAAAGCGTGCCCGCGGGGAGCACCGCCTCGATCGCGCTGAGCGCATCCAGCTCCGGGCGCAGCGTGCCGCGCACGGTGGAGCCAATGTGCATCACATGCGAAAACCGCTCCACGGTGTGCAGCCGCTCCACCGCCACGGAACCAAATTGGCTCACGCGGCCCAAATCGTTGCGGCCCAAGTCCACCAGCCTGTTGTGCTCCGCCAGCTCCTTTTCGTCGGCACG
>CAKUME010000394.1 GCA_934667575.1 uncultured Eubacteriales bacterium
ATAATTAACCTTGTGTCGTTCGCATGAAATCAAGACGCGGCACAAGGTTTTTTTGTGTGCGTTTTGAATGAGGACAAGCAGTCCGCGAACCAAGCTCAAGACAGGAGGATTTTTGCATGAAGCGAAAAGGCAAATGGGTGTTTTTCGTTGTGACCCTGCTGATTCTGGCGCTTTGCTACACCGCGTTTTTCGGCGTGTATTCCGAAAAGGGCGACAGCAATGTGCCGGTGATCAAGGGCGCTTCCGACATCCGCTGGGGCATTGACATCCGGGGCGGCGCAGAAGCGACCTTTCAGCCGGTGGATGACGACGGGAATTTGATTTCCGCCACCAAGGCGCAGCTCGATGGCGCAAAAGAAACCATCAGCACCCGACTCACCGACAACCACATTACCGACTACGAATTGTACGCGGACTACGAAAACTCGCGTTTGATTCTGCGTTTCCCGTGGAAGGAAGACGAAGCGGACTTTGACCCGCAAAAGGCCATTCAGGAAATTTCTGTGACGGCCGCGCTGACGTTCCGCGAAGGCAAGGAAACCAAGAACATCACCGATGAATCCGGCAACACCACCGGCTATGAACCGGACGGCGTGACGGCAACCAACGTGATTTTGACCGGCAACGACGTGGAAAAGGCCGAGGCCTACTACAACAGCCAGGACAATACATACGGCATCAGCCTGAAGCTGTATGACAGCGGCAAAACGAAGTTCCAGGAAGCCACCAAGCGTTTGGCGGAGAGCAAAGGCGTGATCTCGATTTGGCTGGATAACGAAATGATTTCGTATCCGACGGTGAACAGCGAGATCAGCGACGGTGAAGCGCAGATTACCGGCAATTTTACGGCCGAAACCGCGCAGAAGCTGGCGAACCAAATCAACGCCGGTGCGCTGCCCTTTAAGCTGAGCACCACGAGCTACAGCTCGGTGAACCCCACGCTCGGCACTTCGGCGCGTTCGGCGATGCTGATCGCGGGCGTGATTGCGCTGATTTTGATCTGCATCTTCATGATCATTATTTACCGGCTGCCCGGTGTGGTGGCGTGCATCACGCTGCTGGGCCAGATCGGAATTATTCTGATGTCGATTTCCGGCTATCTGCCGTCGATCGACAGCTTCACGCTCACCCTGCCCGGCATTGCGGGTATCATTCTTTCGATCGGCATGGGTGTGGACGCGAACGTGATTACCGACGAACGCATCCGCGAGGAGCTGCGCAGCGGCAAGTCGCTCGATGCGGCGATCAACAACGGCTCCAAGGGCAGCGCGGCGGCGATCATTGACGGCAACGTGACCAACGTGATCGTTGCGATTATTTTGATGGGCGTGTTCGGCTCGCCGAACAGCTTCTGGAACAAGCTGCTTTCGCCGGTGCTGGCCATGTTCGGCACCTCGGTGACGGGCTCGATCTACTCCTTCGGCTACACGCTGATGATCGGTGTGATCGCCAACTTTATCATGGGCGTCGGATGCAGCCGTCTGCTGATCAAGTCGCTCTCGAAATTCAACGTTTTCCGCAGCAAGCGGCTGTTTGGAGGTGAGCGCGATGCGTAAAGAACTGAACATTGTTGGCAAGAAGAAGATCTTCGCGCTGATCTCGCTCACACTGCTGG
>CAKUME010000395.1 GCA_934667575.1 uncultured Eubacteriales bacterium
CGGATTCAAGATACGCCTTGGCGTGTGCCAAGCTGTCAAATCCGTGGATGACCTGCACATCCTCGTCACGAATGAGCAGTTCTTTTGTCAACGCTCCTTCAATCGTGTTCCGAAACGGCTGGCGGTAATCATTGTAGACCTTCGCTGCGGCGGGACGGTTCTCCGGGTGAATGACCATGGTGATCTCAAGATACGCTGTTACTTTCATTGTGAATACCTCCGAGTATGATTGGTTTGAATTTGCACTTTCTGAATGCAATCACAGTATACCGCACGGACGCAAAAAGACAGCTGGTTCAGCCATATTGCAATCGAAATGCCGGGCACCGAGTGCAAAACCGAATGGTGCGAGCCGGTATCGGACGAAGAATACAATCAATTATAATCATGCAAAGGAGCAATGGAATCATGGAAAAACAAACGGCAGGGCGCGACGCGCTGGGCGAATTTGCGCCGAAATTTGCAGAACTGAACGACGATGTGCTGTTTGGCGAGGTGTGGTCGCGCGAAGCGCAGCTTTCTCCGCGCGACCGCAGCCTGATTACAGTTGCGGCGCTCATGTCGAGCGGCATCCTGGATAGTTCGCTGAAATATCATATTGCGCACGCCAAGGAAAACGGCGTGACGTGCACCGAAATGGTCGAAGCGCTCACGCAGCTGGCGTTTTACGCCGGATGGCCCAAGGCGTGGGCGGCATTCCGCATGGCCAAGGAAGTGTACGGGGAGGACAAATAACGTGAAGGCCCTCATTGTTTATTATTCCTATGGCGGCAACACCCGCCGGATTGCCGAGCTGCTGCAAAAGCAAACCGGTGCCGACATGGCCGAAATTCAAACCCAAACGCCTTACACCGGCTCCTACAATGTCGTTGTCGAACAGGGGCAGGATGAGGTGCGCCGCGGCTATATGCCGCCCATTCGGCCGCTTGCGGTGAATCCGGCGAATTATGACACCATTCTGCTCGGCACGCCGGTGTGGTGGTATACCTTTGCGCCCGCAGTCAAAACGTTTCTGCACGATTATCCGCTCACGGGCAAAACGATTGATCCGTTTGCCACCAATGGCGGCTGGATTGGGCACACATTCCGCGATATCCGCACCGCGTGCCCGGGCGCTACCGTCAAGAGCGGGCAGAACATTCGTTTTGACGAGCACACACTGCGCACACTCGAGCGCGATATTCGGGAATGGGCCGCCAAGCTGGAGGAATGACAAGATGAAGCGCTGGAAAATCGAATGGCACTGCTGCTCACCGCGGTCTTGCTCGGCACGCTGACTGCCTGCGGCGCAAAAACGCCCGCATTGTCTGCCGCGTCTCAAGCGGAATCCGCCGCGCCGTCCTCGGTATCGTCCGGTGCGGCAAGCGGCAAAACGCTGGTGGTGTATTTTTCCGCGACCGGCCACACCAAAGCAGTCGTGGCGGCCGTGGCGTCGGCGGCCGGAGCCGAATTGTTTGAAATTGAGCCGAAAGAACCGTATTCTGCGGCCGATTTGAATTATAACGACGCCAAAAGCCGCGTCTCGGTGGAGCATGCGGATCCGGAGCGGCAAAACGATGATTCCGTTCTGCACCTCGGCATCGTCCGCGCTGGGCGACAG
>CAKUME010000396.1 GCA_934667575.1 uncultured Eubacteriales bacterium
GCCCAAGGAGGTGCACCTGCCTGCGAGCGCCGCGCTTGACGGACGGCTGCGCGACGGATTTACGATTCGGCTGGATCAAATCGATTTTTCGTATCAAGACGGGCAGGATGTGGTGACGAAATCGGACTTTGAGGCGCGTCCGGGCGAAATCGTGGCGCTGGTGGGCCCGTCGGGCGAAGGCAAAACGACCATGATCCGGCTGCTGCTGGGGCTGATTCATCCGCAGGGCGGCCGGGCACAGATCATTGCTTCCGACGGCACAGCCGTAGAGATGAATGCCGACACGCGCCATTTGTTCGCCTATGTGCCGCAGGGCAACACCATTCTTTCCGGCACGATTGCGGAAAACATGCGCATGGTCAAGGAGAGTGCGACCGATGAAGAAATGATTCGCGCACTGAAAGCGGCCTGCGCATGGGAATTTGTTTCACAGATGCCGGATCAGCTGAACAGCAAGGTCGGCGAGCGCGGGCGCGGCCTGTCGGAGGGACAAGCCCAACGCATCGCAATCGCACGGGCGATTTTGCGCGACGCGCCGATCCTGCTGCTGGACGAAGCGACCTCGGCGCTGGACATTGCCACCGAACGGCGCGTGCTGCGCAGCATTGTGCAGCAATGTCCGGAACGCACCTGCATTGTGACCACGCACCGGCCGAGCGTGCTGAGCCTGTGCCGCCATGTGTACCGTGTGATGGATCACCGCGTTACCGAACTGAGTTCGGAGGAATCGAGCCGGATGGCGATGGATTTCTGACACAGAAAGGAACCCGAAAGATGATTGATATTCACTGCCACATTCTTCCCGGTCTGGACGACGGAGCGGAATCGTTGGATGATACGCTCGCAATGGCGGCGATTGCCGCTCAAAGCGGCGTTACCGTGCTTGCCGCAACACCACACAGCAATCAACCGGACGGCTACGGCAACGAGGAGTCGGACGCGCTGCGCGACTGTTTTGCCGCCGCCTGCGCCGCGCTGCGCGAAGCGGAGATTCCGCTCCGATTGGTGCGCGGAATGGAGATTTGGGGCGGCGAAAATGTACCCGAAAAAATCGCGCAGCATCGGCTGCTTGCGCTCAATGGTAGCCGGTATTATCTGGTGGAGTTTGATTTCGGCGAATCGCCCGACTATATCACCGACGCGCTCGACGATATGCTGCGCCACGGCTTTTGGCCGGTGCTGGCACATCCGGAACGCTATGGCTGCGTGCAGGAAATGCCGCCGCTGCTGCTGCGCTGGGGTGAAATGGGTGTACTGGCGCAGATCAACAAGGGCAGCCCGTTTGGGCGCTTTGGTTCACGCGCGCAGCGGGCCGCCGAGCTGTTGCTGCGGCATCGGCTAGTGCACTGCGTGGCCAGCGATGCACATCGCCCTTATGCGCGTACCCCCGATATGTCGCGAATCTCGGATTATTTGTGCACGCATTTTTCACCATCCTATCGCGATTTGCTGCTGATGGAGCTGCCCGGCCGCATTTTGGCCAATCAGCCCTGCGCGGGGATGCTTCGCCCCATTCCGTTTGAACGGCGCGTGTTCCGAATGAAGCCGTGATTTTGCGGATTCCGTTCTTTTTTCTGCGCTTTCGGGTTTACACCGGT
>CAKUME010000397.1 GCA_934667575.1 uncultured Eubacteriales bacterium
ATTCGAGCGTGAGCGGTTCCATATAGATTTTGTCTGCCACGGTGGTATCGGTCATGATCGTGGCCGGGTTCGAGTTGGCGAGCACCACCTCGTAGCCTTCCTCGCGCAGCGCAAGGCACGCCTGCGTGCCTGCATAGTCAAACTCCGCGGCCTGACCGATCACGATCGGGCCGGAGCCAATCACCAGAATTTTTTTGAGGTCGGTTCTTTTGGGCATTTCAGTGTTCCTCCTTCATCCACGCGATAAAGCGGTCGAACAGATAGGTGCTGTCTTGCGGGCCGGGGGCGCTTTCGGGGTGGTACTGCACGCTGAACACACGGTCGGCGCGGCATTCCATGCCCTCCACGGTATGGTCGAGCAAATTGATGTGCGTGACCTCCA
Organism: uncultured Eubacteriales bacterium; assembly: GCA_934667575.1. GTDB lineage: Bacteria > Bacillota > Clostridia > Oscillospirales > Acutalibacteraceae > RGIG4076. The sequence continues at coordinate 383 of CAKUME010000397.1, forward strand.
GCCCGGTGCCCGCAAGCGAGTGCTCGTCCACCGCGAAGCTGTGGTTCTGGCTGGTGATTTCGATTTTGCCGGTTTGCAGGTTCTGAACGGGATGGTTGCCGCCGCGATGACCGAACTTGAGCTTATAGGTTTTGGCGCCATAGGCCAGTGCGATCATCTGATGCCCGAGACATATTCCAAGAATCGGGTACTTGCCGCGCAGGGCGCGCACGGTTTCGATCACCGGCGCCACGTCTTCCGGGTCGCCGGGACCGTTGGAGAGGAAAATGCCGTCCGGCTTCATCGCTTCGATGTCCTTCGCCGGGGTGTTATAGGGCACCACGGTGACATTGCAGCCTTTTTTATTCAGCATGCGGATGATATTCAATTTGATGCCGCAGTCGATCGCCACCACGGAGTATTTCGGGTTCGCAGTGCGCGAGTACCAGCGTTTGCGGCAGCTCACGGTGCGCACGGCATCGTGGGGCAGCTCGGTGGCCGCCAGCAGTTCCATGGCTTTTTCGTGCGGCGTGCCGATGTCGGTGATCAGCGCTTTGCGGCTGCCCAGATCGCGAATGGAACGCGTGAGTTTGCGCGTGTCCACGCCCGAAATGCCGGGGATGTGGTTTTCCTCCATGATTTCCGACAACGTTTTGGTGTAGCGGAAATTGGATGGGAAGTCGTTGTATTCACGCACGATCAGCGCGCCGATGGACGGCGACTTCGTTTCGAAATCGTCGTCGGCAATGCCGTAGTTCCCAATGAGCGGATAGGTCATCACGACCGCCTGATTGGTGTAGGACGGGTCGGACACGATCTCCTGATAGCCGACCATCGACGTGTTGAACACGATTTCGCACACGCGGTCCACGCACTCGCCAAAGCCGTAGCCGCAATATTCCGCGCCGTCTTCCAGCACGATTTTCCGGTTCATTTTTTCGATCATTCCGTATAAGCCCCCTGTTTGTTATTCGGCGCGCCGCGCGTCGTAAACGACTTGGCCGCGGCACACGGTGAGTATGCATTTTCCGTATACGGTTCGACCCGCAAACGGCGTATTTTTTCCTTTGGACAAAAATTGCGACGGTTGAATTTCATAGGGCTGCGTGATTTCGAACACCGTGAAGTCATCGGGCCGTGCGGAAAGCCCGAAGCGGGTACGCGGTGCGGCGCTCATCAGCTGCACCAGCCGCTCAAGCGAGAGCACGCCCGGCCGCACCAGCTCGGTATAGAGC
>CAKUME010000398.1 GCA_934667575.1 uncultured Eubacteriales bacterium
CCTTCATTTCGAGCTCCGCTACCTCGTTGGCCATCCGCTTGAGCCCGAGCGCGTCGGCCAGATCTTTCAGCTCCGGCTCCAGCGCTTCGAGCGCCTGCCGCTGTTCTTCATATTGTAGCATAATCGGTATCATCCTTCATCTATTATTTTAAAATCAGTTTGCAGCGCAATCGGAGCGTTCGTTGTTACAACATACGTTTTGTACCACCCTTGGCCGGCATTCATCCGAGCAAAATATTTCTATTTTATTATAGCCGAAATCGGGCAGTTTGTAAAGAAGAAAAACGGCGGTTCTGCGGATTTTGCTGCGGATTCGTGATTTTTTGCCGAAAACCCGGTTCCGCCCCTTTGCGAACGCGCAGAAATGTGCTATAATAGAGGAGCGAAAAAAAAAGGATGGAGTGGCCGGCATGAATTACGAATTGAATCTGGGCGCTTGGAACCGAGTGTTTGCGGTTCCGGCGGCGGTGGTGGATCAGCATTTACGGCTGGCCGGATCGGCGCAGCTGAAGGTGCTGCTCTGGCTGCTGCGCTATGCCGGTGAGCCCTGCGACCCCGAAACGATCGGGCAGGCCATTGGGCTGGCGCGCGCGGATGTGTGCGATGCAATGCAGTATTGGATCGCGGCGGGGCTGATCTGCGCGCAGGACGGCGCGCTCACCCCGCCGCCCCGCTCCGCTCAAGCCATGCCCGCGGCGCCGGAACCGGCTGCGGCTGCCGATCCCGCCCCTGTGCCGATGGTGGGCGGTTCCGCGGTGGCGGCTGCGGCTGCGGCCACGCTGCCTGAACCTCCCCGCCGCCCGGCGCGCCCCAAGCAGCTTAATCCCGCCGAAATTGCGGCGCGCGTGAACAGCACGGAAGAAGTGCGCTGCCTGCTCGACGGTGCAGAGGCGATTTTTGGCCGCCCGCTCACCACGCCCGAAATGGGCGCGCTGATCAATCTTTACGATTGGGACGGGATGCCCGCCGATGTGATTATTATGATCATTCAATATGCGGCGGGCAACGGCAAGTGCAACATGGGATACATTGAAAAAATGGCGATCAGCTGGGCCAAAGAGGGTGTGACCACCCACGAGCGCGCCGAGGAAAAGGTGCGGCTGCTCGACGAACGCAAGGAATATTGGAGCCGGGTGTGCCGGCTGTTCGGCATTGACAAGCGTCCGCCGAGCGCCTATGAAACCGAGGCGGTGATGCGTTGGCTTCAGGACTGGCACTTTGACGACGACATGCTGCGCGAAGCCTATAATCGGTGTGTGGACAGCACCGGAAAGCTTAAATTTCAATACATCAATAAAATTTTGGAGCGCTGGCACAAAGAGGGCATTTATACCGTGGGGGCCGCCATTGCGGATGCAAACGGCAAAAAAACGATTTCCGCGGCGGCAGGCGGCGCGCGCAAGCCGGCTGCGGAGCAGCAGGAGCGCTCCTACGACTTGGATGAATTTGAAAAAATGGCGCTGTATGGCGACCGTCCGCCGCAGCACGAAACAGGAAAGGATTGATCCGCCATGGGATACGGAAGCGAGGTTTATGAGGACGCGGCTACGCTGCTGGCAGAACGGCGTAGCACGGCGCACCGCACGGCACGGGTG
>CAKUME010000399.1 GCA_934667575.1 uncultured Eubacteriales bacterium
GAAACCATGGCGCGGCAGTTTGGCATGGAGCCAGGCATTCGCGTGCTGGCGGCGGCCGGGTTTGACGCGCTCGACTTTACGATGGAGGACGCGCTCAAGCCGGAGCATCCGCTGCACGGCGACGACGGCGACGCCTGGGCGGAACGCATGCGGCAGGCGGCGGCCGACTGCGGCGTGTTTTTTAATCAGGCGCACGCGCCCATGGGCTATGCAGGCGTGCACGACTTGGCGGTGTATGCGCCCGAGGTGGTGCCGCTGATGAAGCGGATGCTGCGCTACGCCGGGCGGATGGGTGTGAAAACCCTGGTGATCCACCCGATTCACTACTGCGCCTGCGGCGGCGACCGCGCGCGCTGCCGCCGCGAAAATATGCGGTTTTACGGCGCGCTGCTGCCGGACGCCGAAAAATACGGCGTGCGCATTGCCACGGAAAATATGTGGAACATTGACCGCCGGCGCGGCTATATTATTGACGACACCTGCTCCTGCGCGGAGGAGATGGCGCAGTATGTGGACGAGATGGACAGCCCGTTTTTCACGGCGTGCCTGGATTTGGGGCACTGCGGGCTGGTGGGGCGCGAGGCGCAGGACATGCTGCGGGCGCTGGGCGCGCGCGTGGGTGCGCTGCATGTGCACGACAACGATTATATTCACGACAGCCACACCGCGCCGTTTTTGGGCAAAATGGATTGGAACGCGATTACGCAGGCGCTGGCCGACATTCACTATGCCGGCGACTTTACGTTTGAAGCCGATAATTTTTACCGCGGCTACGACGCCGAAATGCTGCCGGAGGCGGCCGGGTTCTTGTGCGCCACGGGGCGGCATCTGATTGCCAAGGTGAATGCGGCGCGTGAAAAATAATCACGCCGCGGGAAATGCTGACTTTTGTTTCGCAGGGGGAATTTTTCATGATATCGGTATTGTCGATCGGGAACAGCTTTTCGCAGGATGCGCACCGCTATGTGCACCGCATTGCGCGCGCGGCCGGCGTGGAGCTGGACATGAACAATCTCTATATCGGCGGCTGCTCGCTGGAACAGCATTTTGTAAATATGGAGAAAAACAAGCGCGCCTATGAGTTGGAGCGCAACGGGGAGACCACGGGGCAAACGGTTTCGCTGCGGCAGGTGCTGCGGTTCCGGCAGTGGGACGTGGTCACGCTGCAGCAGGTGAGCCATTTGGCGCCGAATTATGACACCTATCAGCCCTATTTGAACGAGCTGGCGGGCTATGTGCGCGGCATGCAGCCGCACGCCAAAGTGGTGATGCACCAAACGTGGGCGTATGAAGCCACCTGCCCGCGCCTGAAGAACGAGGTGGGCTACGACACGCCTAGCGAGATGACGCGCGCAATCGAGCACGCCTATGCGCAGGCCGCGGCCGACATTCACGCCAACGGAACGATTCCGAGCGGCGCGCTGTTTCAGGCACTGCTGCGCTCGAACATTACGGCGCTGTATCGCGACGGCTACCACGCAAGCCTGGGGCTGGGGCGCTATGCGCTGGGCCTGCTGTGGATGGAGGAGCTGACCGGTCGGTCGGCGGTGGGCAACACGATGGACG
>CAKUME010000400.1 GCA_934667575.1 uncultured Eubacteriales bacterium
CCTGCGCCCTGCTCGGGCCGAAAATGCGCGAAATATTTCATTTCCACATGCCCCCTGCTTTTCGAATTCTATTATTATTATACGATAAAATTGCCTGTTTTACAATTATTTTCGTCAGTTTTCGAACCATTCGCCGATGGAACGGTTCTCTATATAGCAAAAAGGACACGGCCCACTGCGTGTCCTGCCATTTTTCCATGTACGCATTCGCTCTCATGCGTGCTCGGGCCCCGCCTGCGCCGCTCAGTTGAGGAGTGGGTGCGGCGCAGGTTTGCAATATTTTCTTTTCACTTACTATAACAACGCAAATTCGCAAAAAGGGACATGTTTTTGAAAATTTTTTTATTTTTTTCAAAAAAATTTTGATTGGCGTCCGGAATCGGCCAGCGAAAACGGCGACGAGCCAACCACCACAAAGTGATTTTACCTGCTGCAAAAAAGCGCATATTTCCCGCCGGACGCGGGCAAAATAACGCGCGGCCAATGGCGCACAACAAACAAAAAAGCGGACACTGCGCACCGAAACCGCCGGGCGTGCATCCGCTTTTTTTCATGCCGCGGTTTTTTGCGCCTCGGCCAGCATGATCTCGGCAAAAATGGCATAGCCGCGCGTTGGGTCGTTGACAAAAACATGCGTGATCGCTCCGACCAGCCGCCCATCCTGCACGATGGGGCTGCCGCTCATGCCCTGCACAATGCCGCCTGTGGCCGCGCGCAGTGCCGGGTCGGCAATGCAGACGACCATGTTCTGCGTTTGCGCAGATTCATCGTAGCAAATGCGCTCGATTTTCACATCGTACCAGCTCGGGCCGGAATCGCCCACCGTGGTATACACGCGCGCCGCGCCGCGGTGCACCTCCTGCCGCATGGCCACCTCCACGCGCTCGCCGCTCACCGCTGCGGCCGCCCGGCCAAACACACCGCAAGCGGTGTTGCGGCAAAGAGAACCCAGGCTGCCCTCGGCAAAATAACCGCGCAGTTCCCCCGGCGTGCCGCGTGTGCCCCGGGTCACGCCCATGAGCGCCACCGGCACCAGCTCGCCGTATTGCAGCGGCATGAGCGCGCCGGTGTCCGGTTCGGTAATGCCGTGGCCCAACCCGGCGCACACGCCGTCCGCCGTCACGAACGTCAGTGTGCCAATGCCCGCGCAGCTGTCCTTGACCCAAAGGCCTGCGCGATAGCCGCCGCAGCTTTGCGAAAACGCCGGGGTAAGTGTGAATTCACAGAGCTTTCCGTCGCGATCCACCGTCAGCCGGAGCGCACGGCCGCCGCTCCGGCTGAATTTTTCCTGTGCATCGGCATTGCCCGCCACTTTATGACCGTCGATGGCCCGAATCACATCGCCAACGCAAAGCCCGGCCGTCTGCGCAGGGCTGATGCGCCCGGCCGCCGTGTCCACATCCGCAATCGACACCACCAGCGCGCCGTCTGCGTAGAGCTTGAGCCCAAACGGCGTGCCGCCCAGCTGCACGGTGGTGCGCGTGACCTGTTCCACCTGAACCGGCTTCACCGGCACGCAGCCCAGCAGCCGCAGTTCGCTTTCCGTTTCGCCG
>CAKUME010000401.1 GCA_934667575.1 uncultured Eubacteriales bacterium
GCATTACAGAAAACAAAGCCGACGAAGGCGCGGACAAACTGTCCACCGGCCATTCAGCCGCGCTGCCGGACTGCGAACGCACATCGGTGCCGGGATTCGGTTTTATCCAAACATTTTTTGTTCGCAATAAGCGCACAGCGCGTGATACACCGGCATGTGCAGCTCCTGCACATGGGCGGTGTCCTGCTCCGGCACATGGATGGCCACGTCGGCCAGTTCATCGAGCGCACAGGCACGCGCGCCCACCAGCGCGATCACGCGCATTTCGCGCAGCGCGGCGGCCTGAGCCGCGCGCACCACGTTCACGGAATTGCCCGACGTGCTGATGCCCAACAGCACGTCGCCCGGGCGGCCGTAACCGTAGGTCAGCTGGGCGTAGCCGTCCTGCGGGGCAGCGTCGTTGGCAAAGGCGGTGAGCACTGCCGTTTGATCGGGCAGCGCAATGGCCGGCAGCGCGCCCTGGAGCGTGCGCGCCAGCTCTGCGCCCGCCGCGCCAAAGCGCGCGGTGAGCGTTTCCGCCTCGGCGGCGGGAATGGGGCGCTTGCTGCGAAAGCCTTTCATCAGCTCGCCCGCGATGTGTCCGCTGTCGGCACAGCTGCCGCCGTTGCCGCAAATCAGCAGCTTGCCACCGCCGGAAAAGCAGCGGAGCAGCAGCTGTGCGGCGGTTTCCATTTGGGCACGGCACGACGCCAGCGCCGGATACCGTACAAACCATTCTTCCATGATGAAGTTCCTCTTTTCTTTTTTATGTTGCAGCGCACGCAGCTACGGATCACATGGCACATGCCTTGCCTGCGGCGCGCCGGGTTATTTTTTGCCGCATGCTTCGCACGCCATCGCAAGCGCTGCCAGATCGCCGATGCGCTCGCCCAGCGCGGCCGGAACGACCTGCACCGCACGCAGCGCAGCGGGCAGGCATTCCCGCGCCAGCGCGGCTTCCATTGCGGGGCGCAGCAGATGCTCCGACCGGGCAAAAATGCTGCCGATCACGATCCGCTCCGGGTTCAGCACATCCACGAGCACCGCCAACCCCTCGCCGAGCTTTTCGCCGCACCGGCGGTACACCTCAATGGCAGTGGGATCGCCTGCGTCGGCGGCATCGGCAATCGTTTTGGCCGATACCGACGGCAGATCGGCAACGCTGCGGCAATAGGACGGCGCGCCGCCCTGCTGAAGCACCGCCCGCGCGGCGGTGCGCCCCAGCTGCGCCAAGCCGCCGCCGCTTGCAAAGCCCTCGAACGAGCCTTCCTTGCCATAGCCCACCGGGCCGAACGGCGCGAGCCGGATATGCCCCGCTTCACCGGCGTTTCCGTTGGCGCCGCGGTAGAGCCTGCCGTCCAAAATCAGCCCGGCGCCCAGGCCAGTGCCGAATGTGAGAAAAATCATGCTGTGCGTGCCGCGCCCCGCGCCAAACCGCCATTCCGCAAGCGCGCCCGCGTTGGCGTCATTGCCGAGCCGCACCGGGATGCCCCACCGCGCCCGAATGCATTCCGTGATCGGCACACGATCCCAGCCCGGCAGATTGGGCGGCGAGAGCACCAGCCCGGCG
>CAKUME010000402.1 GCA_934667575.1 uncultured Eubacteriales bacterium
GTTGAAGCCACCGGTGCGCAGCGCGGCAAACAACGCCTCCTGTGCGGCGGCCGGATTGGCTTCCACGGTAATCTCGGCATCGGGCGCAACACAGAACGCGGCGCGCGCAGCGTTTAAGATACGCACGAGCCGCGCGCCGCCGAGCAGCACCGGCGTGCCGCCGCCGAAATAGATCGTGTCCACCGGGCGGCGCAGCCGCGCGCCCCATTCCGCCAGCGCGCAGCAAAGCGCGTTGGTGTAGCGCGCGCGTTCTTCCTCCGGCGCAGGCGCGGAGTAGAAGTCGCAATAGGGGCATTTGCCGTCGCAAAACGGGACATGAATATACAAACCAATGGGCGAATCGACCATGGCTTTTCCTCCTGAAACAAAAAAGCGAGCCGGGGCGCGACTCGCTTGAATTTTGAATTTCGGCTTAGGACTCGTCATCCAGCTTGAGCACTGCCATAAACGCGTCCTGCGGCACCTCGACGGTGCCGAGCTGGCGCATCCGCTTTTTGCCCTCTTTCTGTTTTTCGAGCAGCTTCTTTTTGCGGGTGATATCGCCGCCGTAGCACTTGGCGAGCACGTCTTTGCGCAGCGCCTTCACGGTTTCGCGCGCGATGATTTTGCCGCCGATGCACGCCTGAATGGGCACCTCGAACAACTGACGCGGAATGTGCTCTTTGAGCCGCTCCGCCATTTTGCGGGCGCGGGTGTAGGCCTTGTCGCTGTGGATGATGAACGACAGCGCGTCGATCACCTCGCCGTTGAGCATGATATCCAGCTTGACGAGCGACGATTTTTCGTAGCCGCAAAGCTCGTAGTCGAACGACGCATAGCCGCGCGTGCGCGATTTGAGCGAATCAAAAAAGTCATAGACAATTTCGTTGAGTGGCAGCATATAGTGCAGATCCACGCGATCGGTGTCGATATACTTCATATCCTTAAACACGCCGCGGCGATCCTGGCAAAGCTCCATGATATTGCCGATATAATCCGTGGGCGTATAGATGTGCGCTTCGGTGATGGGCTCCTCCGCCTGCGCAATCAAGCTGGGGTCGGGGTAGTTGGTCGGGTTGTCGATCAAGCGCACGGAACCGTCGGTCATGGTGATGCGATACACCACGCTGGGGGCGGTGGTGATCAGATCGAGGTTATACTCCCGCTCGAGCCGCTCCTGAATGATTTCCATGTGCAGCAGGCCCAAAAAGCCGCAGCGGAAGCCGAAGCCCAGCGCAACGGAGGTTTCCGGCTCAAACGACAGCGACGCGTCGTTGAGGCGCAGCTTTTCGAGTGCCTCGCGCAAATCGCCGTAGCGTGCGCCGTCGGCCGGATAGATGCCGCAGTACACCATCGGGTTCACCTTGCGGAAGCCCGGCAGCGGCATGGCAGCGGGTTGGTCGGCACACGTCACAGTGTCGCCCACCATGGCTTCATCAATCGTTTTGATCGATGCGGCAATATAGCCCACCTCGCCCGCTTCCAGGCCGTCATTCGGCTCCATACTGGTTGCGCGCAGAAATCCGGTTTCCACCACGGTGTATTTTTGGCCGGTGGACATCATCATC
>CAKUME010000403.1 GCA_934667575.1 uncultured Eubacteriales bacterium
CCCCCATGCTGTTTCTGCTGCTGGTATCGGTGCTGCACATTCTGCTGGCCGTTCTGCTGCAAGCCAAATGGAATTTGGGCGTTCTGGGGGCTGCGCTGGCCACCGTGATTTCACAGGCAGTTGCAGTGGCGCTCTGCGTGGGGTACGCGCGCCGCAAGGTCCCGTGCTTTCGCATTCGGCGCGCCGATTGGCGGTTGGACGGCGCTATGCTCAAAGAGTGCCTGCATATTGGCGTGCCGACCATGATGACCAACTTCATCATTGCATTCGGCACCATTATTTTGCAATTTGTGACCAATGGCATCGGCACAGAATACGTCACCGCCTACACCTGCGCCTCGCGCATTGGGTATATTCTCACCACGCCGATCACCGGTTACGCGGTGGCGCTGGCGGTTTTTGTGGCGCAGAACTGCGGTGCAGGCAACCTGCCGCGCATCCGGTCGGGCATCCGCAAAACCGGTATTCTTCTGCTGCTTTGCAACGTCGTTCTTTGGGCAATTTCCCAATTTGCCGCGCGCCCGCTTTTGGCACTCATGATCACCGACAACGCGCAGGCCGTGGAGGCCGGCGTCATGTATCTGCGCGTGCGCAGTCTCGCCATGTTCATTCTGCCTGTGGGCTGCTGCTGCAAATCGGTTCTGAACGCGCTGGGCAAGCCGCTTTTTCCCACACTTTCGGGCATATTGGAAATTGCGGTTCGCTATGCCGCGCCGCTCGTGCTGGTGGCACACGGGGCAGGATTCCTCAGTGTGCCGCTGACGGATGCAGCGGCCTGGACCGCCATTGCCGTATTCTTAGCGCTGGCCTATCTCATTGAAATGCGAAAAATTGAAAGGACGGATTTCCATGAAAAACAACACGTTTGATATTCAGTTCGATCCCCAAACCGGCTGTATCGTTTCTTTGAAGCACCCGGCCGACGAACACGATATGAATTGGTGCTCCGCATCCGGTTCGTGGGGCAAAGTGCGGCTGAGGGAATACACGGAGTATCCCAAGCAGGAGATGTTTGAGTCGGTCGAACTGCCGCTGATCCGTTTTGCGGAGGACGAAGATGCCTGCGAAGCGGTGTATCAAAACCATACCTATCAAATCACGGTGCGCCGATTTTTTCGCGGAGCGCGTCTGGTGGAAAACTATGCGATCAAAAATATTTTTCACACGGTGGTCACTGTGCACCCCGACCACCTCGGCTTTGAGCTTCCGCTGCCGGATTCATATACCTATGCCGACGACTGTCTGATTCATCACTGCAATACGCATATCTGGTGTGGGCGGCACACGGCATGGGTCAATGCGCTGCGTATGGGGCCGTCCAAACTCAACCTTGGTTTGGTGCTGACCAAAGGCGCGCTGGATAGTTACAGCCAGCGCAATTGCGGCAGCAATAGCCGCGGGCTCTTTGTGCTGAATCCGGCAAGCCGAATGCTCAAAGCAGGGGAAACATATACCTTTGAATGGGCAATTTTCTGGCACGAGGGGAAAACGGACTTTTTGGAAAAGCTGAAGCCATGCCCGCAGTATATCGG
>CAKUME010000404.1 GCA_934667575.1 uncultured Eubacteriales bacterium
CAGCCTGTTTGAGCTGCCCGCCCTGCTCGCGCTGGCGCCCATCTGCGCGGCCAACGGCCAACTCGGCCGCCGCCGCTGCAAATATTTTTTTTATGTGTTTTATCCCGCGCATCTGCTGGTGCTTTGGGCCATTGCGCGGGCGTGAAATGAAGCCGTTCGCGCGCCCGGCTCACATCAGCTTCGGCAAAAATTCGCCCTCGTGCGGCTCCCCGTATTGCTTCGGGCGATAGAACTTGCGCTGGTCGAGCGCCCACAGCTTGCTGCTGAATCCGCCCGGTTCCACGCTGCCCAGCGCCCCCGTGATCTGATTCACCGTGGCATCCATGTTGTCGAGAATCGAGAGCAGCTCCGCTTCCAGGAACATCGGCCGCTGCGCCGCGCCGTATTCCGGCAGCCCGTGGTGCGAGATGAGCATATGTTCGAGCAGCAGGCGCGTTTCGTTGGGAGTGTGCAGCTCGTCGGCCAGCTTGTCCACCGCCAGCGCGCCCATCACCAAGTGCCCCAGCAGCTCGCCCTGCGCCGTGTAGCCCGTGGCAATGCCCGTTTCGCCCACCGCCAGCTCGTCCACCTTGGCCAGATCGTGCAAAATGGCGCCGCTGAGGAGCAGATCGCGCTGCACAAACGGATACACCCGGCACACGCCCTCCGCCAGCCGCACGATCGACAGCGTGTGGAACAGCAGGCCGCTGCACACGGCGTGATGCAGCTGCAGCGCCGCCGGGCAAAGAATGATCTGCTCGTGGCGGCGGTTGAGCGCCAGCCGCACGAGCTTTTGCAGATCGCCGTCGGCAAACGTGTCGATCACCGCGTGCAGCTGGGCAAACATTTCCTCGCCGCCGTAGGGCGCGCAGGGCACCAGCTCGCGCATATCCAGCCGATCCTCCGGCCCCACGCGGCGAATGCGCTGAATGCGAAACTGCCGCTTGTCGTTCCAAAGCTCCTCGTTGCCGCGCACCTTGACCACAATGCCCGCCGTGATCCATTGATGCACGTCGGGCTTATAGTCCCACAGCTTGGCGGGAATTTCGCCCTTGGCGTTTTCAAAGATCAGGTCCAGATAATCGTCGCCTTTGGATGAGGTTTTGCGGCTGCACGATTTCACGATGTAAAAAAAGTCGGATACCGAAGCCATCGGGGTGGTTGTTTGTGCCATGTTGAAACGATCCTTTCCGAATCCAAAATCATGCGGAACGGCCCCGAATCAACCGGCAGATTTTCCACATTCCTGTGCGAAAACGTGGAAAATCGGCCGTTCTGCATTTTGTTTATACGATATATAATAATAAAGATAGAATATCCAAACGGTATAATATGCGCGGCAAACGGATTGAATTTGAAGCGCCGGAGCTTTACCGTGCGTAATATTTCACCGGGCTTATCCAACGCGTTAAATATCCAAAAATGGCCGCCGAATGCGAAAAATGGAAAGAAAAATTGCACACGAAAATGGGTTTCCACATTTTCCACATTGTTTTCCACATGCAATCCACATCGTGTTCAAAACACGCCTTTTTCGTACAAGCCC
>CAKUME010000405.1 GCA_934667575.1 uncultured Eubacteriales bacterium
GTCCACAATTGCGGCTTCGTGCAGACTCTGGGGAATATCCTTGATGCCAGCCAAAAAGATCAGCATTTGGGAGCCGAACTGCCACACACCGAGCAAAATCAGAATATAGAGTGCGGTGTTCGGATTAGTGAGCCAGTTCACGCGGGGAATGCCGAATACGCCAAGCAACTTGTTGATCACGCCGTCGGTGTTCCACAACTGCGACCATGTGATCGCCACAGCCACGCTGCCGCCGAGCAACGACGGAATATAGAACGCTGCACGATACACATTGGTAAGCTTGGTGGTTTTTGAAAGAATCACTGCCACCAGCAACGAGAAAATCAGTTTAAGCGGAACCTGAATCAGCGCGAATTTCACCGTGACCATGAATGAAACCCAGAATTTATCATCGGCAGTAAACATCTTCACGAAGTTGTCAAGGCCAATCCAGTTGGACTTGGAGACGATATCATAATCTGTAAACGCCAGATAGAGTGAATATACAAATGGGTACATGGTGAACACGAACAGGCCAATCAAAAACGGCGTGAGAAACAAATAGCCGACCACGTTATTGTGCCGTGCCTGTGGCGAAATGCGCCGCTTTTTTGCGGCGGCTGGGGCAATGGTTTTTTCCATGAGGAAATCACAACTCCTTATTAAAATGAGCGGCGGAACCGTCCGCCGCTCTTGGTGGGATGATCGAGTTTACTGCGCCTGAAGCACGGCGTTCATCTTATCGATGCACTCCTGCGCCTTGGCCTTGAGCTCGGAGCGCTGGAACTGGCCATACCGGACCTTTTCACCGTATTCATCCATAATGGCTTGTGCTTCGCTCGCCTTGGCCGGTACCGGCGGATAAATCGCCGAAGCGTGGCCGTCTTCGAGCAGCGTCTGATAGGCCGCGTACTTTTTCTCCGCTTCATCAAAGTTGGGCGAAACATAGTCACGGATTTTACTGCTGACGGGCATTCCGCGATCAACACCGCAGATATCATAGGTGTTGGTGTTGTTTACGAAGTAGTTTAAAAACGCCGCAGCAAGGTCGGGCGTTTTGCTGTTTGCAGCCACCGACCACAGCATATTCGGCTTCATAAAGTTGGGGGCGGAGTTTTTGTCGGAGCTCGGTAAGGCGATCAATTCCAGATCCAAATTGCTGGCTTTTTCAAAAGAAGCAAGCTGGTTGCTGTAAAGATACGCGCACCAGTAGGCTTTGTCGGCAAAAGCAGCTTCCGTGCTTTCGTAAGTTTTATCGTTCGGTCCGGCAATCCACCCCTGTTCGATGCCGTCCATGTCGTTTTCCCAGCACTGTGCCAGTGCATCCGCATCAAAACCACAAGATTTGCCGTCGTCACTCCACTCATTTACGCCGTCTACTGCGCGGTGATAGTAATCCAAGAAGTAGGGCACTTTTGCACCGGTTTTTTCATAGATTTGTTTGCAGGCGTTGCGATATTCATCCACCGTGGGGGTCTGGCTGAGCGTTACCCCTGCGGCTTTGACCAGCTCCGGATTATAAATGCCCGCCGGCGAGTTTACACC
>CAKUME010000406.1 GCA_934667575.1 uncultured Eubacteriales bacterium
GGGCACGCTTTGTCGATCAGTTCAGACTTCGCGCCGACGGCACGAACAACGGTTGGCGCGGCGAGTACTGGGGCAAAATGATGCGCGGCGCCTGCTTTACCTACGCCTATACGCAGAACGAAGCGCTCTACACCACGCTGGAAAACACCGTGCGCGATCTGCTTTCCACGCAGGACCGCTACGGCCGTATTACGACCTATTCCGTTCCGCATGAATTCCATGGCTGGGATGTTTGGGGCCGCAAATATGTGATGCTTGGGCTCGAGTATTTTCTGGAAATCTGCACCGACGATGCGCTGGCCGATCAGGTCATCGCCGGAATTTGCCGGCAAGCCGATTATCTGATCGAAAAAATTCACACGGACGCCGTGGGCAAAATGCCCATCACCAACACCTCCGAAGCATGGAGCGGACTGAATGCGTCCTCCATTCTCGAGCCGTTTGTACGGCTGTATCATTTAACGTCGCAGCAAAAATATCTGGATTTCGCCAAGGATATTATTGACGCAGGCGGCATCAAGGGCTTTAACATCTACGAAGCGGCGCTCGAGGGCAAACTGCATCCCTATGAATTCCCTGTTACCAAAGCCTACGAAATGATCTCCAATTTTGAAGGCATTATCGAATATTATCGCGCCACCGGCGAGGAAAAATACAAGACAATGGCGGTGAATTTTGCACGGCTGGTGATGGAATCCGATATCACCGTGATCGGTTCCGCTGGCACCACGCACGAGCTGTTCGACCATTCGCAGGTGCGCCAGTTCAATCCCGCGTTTAACGGCATCATGCAGGAAACCTGTGTGACCGTGACGTGGATGAAATTCTGCCAGCAGCTGCTTTGTTTGACCGGCAATCCCGTGTATGCCGATCAGATTGAAACATCGATCTATAACGGGTTAATGGGCGCGCTCAATGTGAACCGCCATGTGTCGTACGGGAAGATTTGGACCAGTGAAGGCGCACATCTTTCCGCAGGTCAGGTTTTTGCGTTTGACAGTTACAGCCCCTCGCTCAACGGCCGGCGCGGCCGTCAGGTTGGCGGTTACATGGAGCTGATCCACAATCAGATGGGCTATGGCTGCTGCGTGGCGATTGGTGCGGCCGGCACAGGCATGATTGCGCAAACCGCCACCATGCCCGCGCGCGACGGTGTTGCCGTCAACCTCTACCTGCCGGGCACATCGCACACGGCGCTGCCGGATGGGAACACGGTGACGCTGCACACCGTCACCGACTACCCGCAGCAGGGTGAAATTCGCATGACCGTTGCGCCCGTGCATGAAGCGGAATTTTCGATCCGGCTGCGTATTCCGGTATGGAGTACGCAAACCGTGCTCACCATCAATGGAGAACCGGTTGACGCACAGCCGGGCAGCTATGCGGTGCTGCATCGCTGCTGGCATGCGGGCGACACCATTGTGCTCACGCTCGACATGCGCACGCGCATTCTTCGCGCGGCCGCGCTGGATCCCCATGCAGACGCAGCCTCCATCTGCCATGCAGCGCTGCTGCGC
>CAKUME010000407.1 GCA_934667575.1 uncultured Eubacteriales bacterium
GCTCGGTGAGCTCAACGGCTTTGCCGAGGAGATGCTCTCGGGCGAGCAGACCATCGGCGCATATCAGCAGGCCGAAAACATGACCGCGCGGTTCGACGAGCGCAACCGCGCGGCGGTGGACGCTTATTATCACGCGGAATATTACGGCGCGATGATCGGACCGTCGGTAAATTTTATCAATAATCTGTCGCTCTCGCTGGTCATGATCTTCGGCGGCATTTTGTATCTCTATTCACAAAACGGCACGGTGAGCGCCGGGTCGGCATGGTTCATCACGATGGGCGGCGTGACGCAGTTTGTGATGTATTCACGCAAATTTGCCGGGCCGATCAATGAATTTGCAAATATCGTGAACGAATTTCAATCGGCGTTTTCGGCGGCGGAGCGCATTTTCCGCATTATTGACGAAGCGCCCGAGCAGCCGGATGCACCGGACGCCGAAACGCTGGCCGACGTGCAGGGGGATGTGGCGCTGCGGAACGTCTCGTTTGGTTATACGCCGGCGCGCACCGTTCTGCACGATTTAACGCTGCACGCGGCGCCCGGACAAACCATTGCCGTGGTGGGGCCAACCGGCGCGGGAAAAACCACGCTGATCAACCTGCTCATGCGGTTTTACGATGTGAATGCGGGTGAAATTGACGTGGACGGACACGAAATTCGGCAGCTCACGCGCAGCAGCCTGCGCGGCGCCTACACCATGGTGCTGCAGGACACCTGGCTGTTTCGCGGCACGGTGTACGACAACATAGCCTACGGCCGCCCGGATGCCACGCCCGAAGAGGTGGTGGACGCAGCCAAGGCGGCGCACATTCATTCGTTCATTATGCGCCTGCCGAATGGATATCAAACCATGCTGGCCGACGACGGCTTGAATGTCTCCAAAGGGCAAAAGCAGCTGATTACCATTGCGCGCGCCATGCTGCCGCACACGCAAATGCTGATTTTGGACGAAGCGACCTCCAACGTGGATTCGCGCACCGAGCAGCAGATTCAGGCAGCGATGAACGAGCTGATGCGCGGCCGCACCTGCTTTGTGATCGCGCACCGGCTTTCGACCGTGCAGCACGCAGACTGCATTTTGGTGATGCAGCACGGCCGTGTGATCGAGCGGGGCAGCCACAGCGAGCTGATGACCCGGGGCGGATTTTACGCCTCGCTGTATCAATCGCAGTTCAAATAAGCGTTGGCGCAAAAGCGGCGCGCCGCAATTTTTACAATTCCGTTTTTGAAGCGGCGAGTAGCCGCTTTTTTTGCGCAAAATAATAGCCGAATCCCACTGCGTCCGCCAAAAGCCAGCCGATCGGAATGGCCGCCCAAATGCCGCATTCGCCCACCGGCCCGGCCAGCGCATAGGCCAACGCCACCCGCACGCCCAGCGAGATCACCGTGAGCACCACCGACATGCCCGGGCGCTTAACTGCGCGATAAAACCCATAGAGCAAAAACAGGCACCCGATCCCCGCATAAAACGCGCCCTCGATGCGCAGATAGCGCACGCCTGCATCCAGC
>CAKUME010000408.1 GCA_934667575.1 uncultured Eubacteriales bacterium
GTCTGCATGCCTTCTGCCGTCAAAACAGTGGCTCTTGCATGGCGGATGGCTGTCCGCACCCGCGCCAGCAGCTCGGCCGAACTGAACGGCTTGGTGACATAATCGTTTGCGCCCATGTCCAACGCGTCCACCTTGTCGTGCTCCTCGCTGCGTGCCGAAAGCACGATGATCGGCGTGCTGCTTTGAATGCGCACCCAGCCCAGAAAAACGGTGCCGTCCTTGTCCGGCAGCCCCAAATCCAATATGATCAGATCCGGCACATAGGAACGATACATCGTTTGTGCCGCGGAGCAGGTGGCAGCCTGAATCACCTGATAATCCGCCGATTCCAACATGGTGCGCACCAGATTGCGGATGTTGCTCTCATCCTCCACCAGCAGAATCTTGTATTTATTGTTGCTCACTCCAACACTCCTCCATGTCCAGTGTAAAGCGGAACACCGCGCCGCCTTCCTTGCTGTTTTCGGCAGTAATGCAGCCGCCGTGCGCCTTCACAATGGTGGCGCACACCGACAGCCCAATTCCGGCATTCTGCTTTTTGCTGTCTGCGGGCAGGCTTTCGTCGCTGCCGCCCGAAAAAATCCGTTTCAGCCGGTCGGCGTGAATGCCGCAGCCATTGTCGCGAATTTCAAAAACCGCCTTTTCACCCAGCGGAAAAACCCGCAGGACCAGCCGCGTCATGCCGGACGCGTGCTGTACGGCATTTTCGAGCAGGTTCAAAAGGGCTTGCTCAATCAGCATCGGATCCATCGGAATCACTATGATCTCGTCCGGAATATCCAGCACCACTTCCTGCTGCGGGTAGCGCTTGTGAAACTGGATCATCACGGAATCAATCAGTTCCTCCAGCACGGTGGGGGTCTTGGAAATTTTCACTTGACCGCTGTCAATTCGTGTGATCGACAGCAGGTTTTCCACCATGCGCATCAGCCATTCCGAATCCTCCTGAATCCCCTGCAAAATCGCATCCTGCTGCGCGGGGCTGAGCTTGTCGCTGTTTTCGCGCAGCGTGGAAACCGACCCGTAAATGGTGGTGAGCGGCGTGCGCAGATCGTGCGACACCGCGCGCAGCAGCGTGGCCCGCGTGTGCTCGCGTTCCACCTCGGCTTTTTCCGCTTCATGGTGCTTCACCTTGGTGGTGAGCGTGCCCGTCAGCACCGAGATCACGATCATGACCACCGCCGAAATGAGATTGAGCGGAATCGTGAAGTTAAAGGCGAAATAGGGGAAGGTGAACGCAAAATTAACGGCCAGCACGCTGATGATCGACGACACAATGCCGTAAATGTAGCCGTCGGTCAGCAGCGAAATCAAATAAACGGCAAAAACAAACACGGTAGTAATGTGCGCGTCAATTTGAAACCAGTGCTGAAATATCAAACTGATTGCAAACGCCGCGCACAAAATCCCCACCGTCGCGGCGATGTCCCACACCGGCCGCAGAATTTTCTGCGCTTTCATTGCCCGGCCCCTTTCATTCAATTTCATGTTTGATTCTATTATACCATGCAC
>CAKUME010000409.1 GCA_934667575.1 uncultured Eubacteriales bacterium
ATGTCGTTCATAGTTGGTCCTCCCAATCGAATATCAATTTTTTTTCAGGAATCGGATGGCTTGTCTTGCGGGTCGGCATGCAGCTCGTCGCCGTTGAATCCCTCCTGGCGCAGCATGGTGTGCAGCACGGAGATATCGGCCGACACATCGCGTGCGTCGTTCTCAAAAAAGTGGTCATACATGGTTTCAAACGCCTGATTGATGAGATCGAGCGTGTCTTCAATCTCTTTTTTTGCGGACTGAATGGTTTCGCCCTGCACCTTCTGCATATCAAACTCGCGGTATGCGGCCACCAGCTTCAAGGTGGTGGGCAGATAATACGAATTGAACCGCCGCACCTCCCCGAGCCGTTCGGGGTGTTCTTCAATGAATTGAAAAATGCGGCTCACCGCATTTTCGAGCCGGTCGAGCTTTTGCGAGATCACCTCGCCGGGAATCGCGTCGTTGGCTTCGCGAATCTGGCGGATGCATGCGCGCCCCTCGCGAATGGTGCGGTCCAGTTCGGGGTTGGCTGCGCGGGCGCTCTGCTGGCGTTTTTCCTCTTCGGCCCGCTGCGCCAGCGCCTGATACTGCTGATAGGTGGCGTGATCCAGAATAAACGTTGTTTTCTGCGCGTCCAAGTGACCCTGATGAAAGAAATTGCGCCGAATCATGCGTTCCAGATCGCGCGCCACATATTTTGCGGATTTATGCACTGCGCTCGCCAG
The DNA here is from genome assembly GCA_934667575.1 of uncultured Eubacteriales bacterium. Lineage (GTDB taxonomy): Bacteria > Bacillota > Clostridia > Oscillospirales > Acutalibacteraceae > RGIG4076. The sequence goes on from CAKUME010000409.1 coordinate 708, forward strand.
CTCCGGAATGGCACAGAACGTGACGCCGCGCAGCTCCCGCAGATAAATGCGATAGCGGTCGGCGCGCCCGGTGAGCGCAAAGCCGCGCGCGGCCACCGCGGAACCGGCCGCCACGCAGACGAACGGTGCAATTTCGGCCGTCCACGAATGTGCGCCGATCAGCGCCAGCGCCACAATGCCCGAAATAATGGCGCACGACAGCCCTGCAATGGCCAGCAGTACGCCCGAAATGCGCCCCGGAATTTTTTTTGCCGGCAGCGCCAGCGTTTCGGGCACCGCGAGCGTTGGCGCCGGCTGCGCGGGCGGACTTGTCGAGTTCGAAACAAAGCCCGGCGCGGGGCTGCTGCCGGTGCGGTAATTCGTTTGCACGCCCGATGCGCTCGTGCGGTAATTTGTTGCGCCGGCGTCAATTGCCGACTTCACATCGCGAATCGTTACGTCAATGGATTGTTTCAGATCCGAAACGGTCTGCGAATGCATAACATCCTGAACGGTGGTTCCGATTTGTGAAAACAGGTCGGAAAGCGGGGATTCGGCCATGAAATGAATCATCCTTTCTGCGGCGCGGTGCCGCGGGCGGCTTTTTCGTCGTCCGGGTGAAATTCCGTCCGGGCGGAAACATGCGCGAGCGGGTTGGCTTCGGCCGCGTCCTGCATCTGCTGATTGGAAATATGCGTGTAAATTTCGGTCGTGCCCAGATTTTCGTGCCCCAAAATCTCCTGCAATACCCGAATATCCACATGCCCGTATTGATACATCAGCGTGGCGGCGGTGTGGCGCAGATTGTGCGTGGAGTAGCTGTTC